>JAMOMX010000171.1 GCA_027066935.1 Sulfurimonas sp.
TAACAAGTCGTTATAATCTGATCCACTTAAGTCGGGCTTCTGCGGGTACAGCGGTTTATGGTATAGTTTTGTGCTTTAAATATCCTCGTGCTAGTTTTCCAGTGGAACAGCTAAACGAGGCGTTATGCTAATCAAGTCAAAATCCATTTGCTTGAATTACGTCATTGACGTACAATATGCGCATGATCATTATTGAAACTACAATATTTACAAAAATTATTACTTCGCTACTGAGTGATGATGATTATCAAAAGCTTCAAAATGAACTAATTCAAAACCCTGCAATTGGAAATTTAATTTCTGGTAGTGGTGGTATTAGAAAAGTACGTTGGAAACTTCAAGGTCGTGGAAAACGTGGAGGGGCCAGAGTTCTTTACTATTGGGCAAACAATGAAAATCAAATTTTTATGCTTTTTGCTTACCCTAAAAATGAAATGGAAAATATTACCAAAGAACAATTATCCATATTGAAAAAAGCCGTAAAAATGGAGTTTAAAAATGAAAAATGAACAATTTAATGAATTACTAGTAAGTATTGAAGAAGCTGGAAAAATTAAACGTGGAGAAACCAAAGCTTCTCGTGCTTTTGAGTTTCCTGAGCCTGATGTAAGGTCAATTCGTAAGAGTGTTGGCTTTTCGCAGTCTAAATTTGCAACCTTAATTGGTGTTAGCCCAAGAACTTTACAAAATTGGGAGCAAGGTCATCGTCACCCAACAGGTCCAGCTAAAGTTTTATTAAAGCTAGTACAAACTGATCCTGAATCAGTATTTAGGACGTTGCATTTAAATTAATGTTAAAAGGACTCTTAAAAATATTTATAGCTATTTTTATAATTTTTGCAGTTACTGTACTTTGGGACTCATATAAAAATAGGATATCTAGAACTTTTTGTGGAAACATTAAAATTACTGATAATCTTTCTCAAGTTTTGAGGAAAGCCAAAATAAATGGTTTTAAATTTATTAATAAAGAAGATGAAGTTTGGGTTTATACACAACCTACAGCTCAAGGCTTATACCAAGAAGGTATTGCTTGTGTTGTAACTTTTAAAAATAGTAAGATTATAGAAAAAGATATAAGAGTCTACTAAATCTAAGCTGAATATAAAAAAGCATAACAAGGCATTTAATCACGGACTTGCCTAAGCAGGGCTTCTTTTTGAAGGTTGTAGTTCCGTTGGAGTAAATGTTAAATTTAAGCTTTGTTAAGCTAAATCGGCAAGCCCTTTAATGCGGCGTTAGGCTATCGAAACAATCATTATGGATACTTATGAATAAATATATTTACTGTTTACCCTTATTTTTATTGAGCCTTTCATTAGAAGCAACTCCAAATGAGAGGTATTTAGGTACTTTTACTATTGACAATTATCCTATTGATGGTTGTACGGTGAAAAAAATAGGATCATTATTTTCTTTTACTGAATCTGGTTACTCTGGACAAAAAAAATCAATAAAAATCCCACGGGGCAAGCCCTCTCGCTATCGCTCGACTTTCTCGTTCCTCGAAAGCGGGGTATTAATCGCATCAAAACATGACTAAATAATGATCAACAGATGTCTGATCATAAAAACATTACGCCCCAAGGGGCGGGGAATAAAACCCCAAGGGATTCAAAGCAAAAGGCTATCTTAATGCTATTGATGATTTTAGCATGCGTGAAAATATTGAAAATAAAGCTATTAAAAATGGTTACAATGCTATTTTGGGATATAAGTATTATGTCAACGGTGCATTTGATACATTTGATATGAGCACAAAGAATGGATTCATAAGTTTTGCTGTATACAATGTTACAGTGCAAGGAACACCTGTTAAAATTGTCTGTGAATAGAGGTTATAGAAAGGACTAAAATAATAAAAGCCTAACAAATTGCTTAATCATCGGACTTGCTTACTCAGGGCTTCTTATTTGCGCTTTGTATCTTCGGTGAGTATGCTTTTATTGTTCCAATACGCTAGTCAAAACTATGCACTTTAGTGCAAGGCTTTAGCTATTATTAATAATATCGCAAAGCGATTCGTTGCTTTACTTCATAACGACTTTCAGTCGTTATGAAAACAACCTATGGACTTTCAGTCCATAGTCGTTGAGTTTAAGGCTTGCAGTTCAAACTCGCAAGCCCATTAGCAAGGCGTTATGTGTCTGTGACGCTAAAACAACTCAATTTGAATAATGGTAAATATATGAAAGTAAATCGTATTCTCTTTTTCTGTTTAATGCTTGTAGCTACAAAAAGTCTATTTGCTACAGAACCATTACACGATGAATTAACATTTGAAGGTCACACGGGTAATATCTTCCCGTCTAAATGTTGCTGGTTAAAGAAACCGGACTCGAAAAAGCTAAGAGAAATAGAAAGAGACATAATAGAAAACAGATCGTGTTCAGCCATTGGAGGCCCTGTCAGCAAACTTAAACTGGAAAATAACAAACTATTCTTAACAAGTTTATATCAATGTGGTGGTGATATTGAACTAAGTGAGGTATATCCCGAATTCACAGAACCCGCACTAGCAGTTTGGTTAAGTGGTACTTATTATACAAATCTTAACTATTTATGTCGCAATAAAAAAGGAAAGCCTGTTTATGAGTTTGAACACACTCTTATTGTAAACAAAGGTATTGTTACTTCAAAAACAACCGTTAATAATGATAAGTCATCTTGCGTTGAATGATTGTTGCTCAAATGATTTCCACTTTTAAATCTCTTGGGGTTTTATTCCCCGCCCCTTGGGGCGTAATGTTTTTATGATCAGACATCTGTTGATCATTATTTAGTCATGTTTTGATGCGGTTAATACCCCGCTTTCGAGGAACGAGAAAGTCGAGCGATA
>JAMOMX010000172.1 GCA_027066935.1 Sulfurimonas sp.
ATACCAACCTCTTTGGAAAACTCCAACAATCCGATCTCATCTGCTTTTGCTTCAAAACTAGCAAGAGCGGTGATGTTATCTAAACTAAGCCCATGTTCAAAACAAAATCTTTTAACTGCTGATTTTATCTCTATTGATGAAGTTCCCCTGTTCATACCCAAACCTAATGTTATGGAGTTTGGATGAATTTGCAAACAATTGTTTGAGAGTTTCAGAGGTGTTATATATACTGTTGATATCTCATTATCTATTTCATCTAAATTATTTGGAGTGAAAAACCTTAAACTACCTTCTTTATATCCTTCAAATTTTTTTATATCTTTAATAACAGATGGATAACTAACTACTTGAACAATTTGGTTGTTTATAATTCTATTAGAAATTTGAGCTAATGATTTTAAATTGCTAATACTGTAGTTCATCTTCTTAGCAAACATATCAAAAGCTAAAACTTTTATCTGATCTGAGGCGGTAGTTACAAAATTTATACACTCATCTATTGAGGCAGTTATCTCACTACTCAACTCATTTGCTCCACCTAAATGTCCTGAGACTAAAGGTATCACTCTTTTTAAGTCAAGTGTCATTATCAAAATTGCTGGATCAGTTGCTTTATCTTTTAAGTATGGTGCTATTTTTCTTACTACAGCTCCTGTTGCCATTATAAAAACAATAGCATCAAACTCTCTCCATGCATCAGCTAAAATATCATCTATCTTATCATATTTTATAAATCCATCGCCATTTTGAATTTTATTAAATATAGTGCATTTATGATTTTTCAAAATTGGTAAAAGTTTTTTTGCTGATTCTAAACTTGGATTGTTTATAGTTAGTATTGCTATATTCATCGCTATCTCTTTTATAATGATTTTGAGGATTTTTCACCCTCTTTTTTATAACTTTTAGCATAAAGATGTGACTCTGTTTTTGGTTGTTGATTTAAAAACTCTCCAAAAAGAATCAGTGCAACACCTTTTATATGTGAAACTTTTTCTTGAATATTTTCAATACTCCCTTTGTATATTTTTTCTTCACTCCATGAAGCTTTTTCAACAACCCAGCAAGGTGTTTTATCTGAATAACCCAATTCATAAGCTGATAATTTTAATTTTTCTATCAGTTTAATTGAAAGGTAAAAAGCAAAAGAACTGTTTTTATTTGAAAGTAGTTGTTTGATATTTTCAGGGTTTTGTGTTTTTCCCTCAATACGGCTTATAATTATTGTTTGAGATACTCCAGGAATGGTATATTCAACTCCAACACAAGCAGCCGCAGCAAAAGCAGCAGTTACACCGGGAATAATTTCATACTTTATCTTTTTTTTATTTAAAAACTCTATCTGTTTTGCGATGGTTGAGAAAATAGATGGATCACCAGTATGAAGTCTTACAAATTTTTTCTTGTGATGAAGCTCTATAAAGTCAAATATATTTAAATAATCCATATCAGCAGAGTTTTCTATAATGGTATCAGCCTTGCACCATGTTAAGAGTTCTTTTGGAACAAGAGAACCTGTATACAAAACAACTTCTGCTTCTTGTAAAGCTTTTTGCCCTTTAATTGTAATTAAATCAGGGTCTCCAGGACCTGCTCCTACAAACTTAATCATCTTTTTTTCCATTATATTTTTTTACTATTATTTGAAACATAACTCTTTGTGGCTCCGGCATTAATAAATTTGTTTTATAAGTTGTTAAAGATATACTTTTGATATTAAACTCTATATCTGCTTTTTTTAGTACATTTATAGCTGTATTTAGATGCTCTAAGGTTACAAAATTTGCCACCATCAAGCCACCATCAGCTAACCTAGAGTAAAGATAATCTAATTCACTTATAACTTTTACTCCACCGCCACCAACAAAAATTCTATCTGGTGCGCTTTTCTCTTTTTTATATAACTCACTTGCTTCACCTGTATAAAGTTTAGAATTTAGTATTTTATGTGTGCAAAGAGAGTTTTTAATCATCTTTGAGCGTTTTATATTTTTTTCAAAAAGTAAAGTTTTTACTCTGTATCTTTTATATGCGTCTATGGAGATACTTCCACTTCCAGCACCTATATCCCAAAGAACTAAATTTGGTTGTAAATCCAGATTTTGAAGTGAGAGATGTCTTTTGTAACTTTTTGTAATCATACCATTTTCATGCTCTATAGAATCTTCACTTGATATAGTTGGTAATGTTTTAAAATTTCTTTTTATTAAAAGAGAAAAGGGCATTTTTGGAGGATTTTTCAACATATTATCTAAACTTACAGATACATTTTTTTCATCTTCATATCCGAGTTGTTGACCTAAAATGATGTTAAAATCTTTATCATTTAAGTTGCTTGTAGCTTCTTTTAAGAGCTTTGGAGTGTTTTCATCACAAACAACAAATGTATACTCTTTTGTTAAAAAACTCTCCAAATCAATAGTAGTTTTTCCATGCAGAGTGATAATGCCGGTTTTTACAAGAGCTACACCAGCATAAGCGAGCATATAATTTAAAGAGGAGGTATTATCGATGATTTTAAAAGCTATATTTTCTTTTTTAAGTATATTTAAAATCAAAAGTGCACCTGAAAAAAAAGTTGGTGAGCCACTTACGATGTATAAAATCTCTTTATCTAAATTTTTTAATATTGCTTCTTTTAGGGGTTTAAAATCATCTTGTATCACATTTTTTAAATCTGTTTTATAATTTTTATCGCAAAAAATCATATCAAATTTTGAAAAATCAAGATTGATATTGTTAAAATTATATCCACCCATCCCTGAACCTGCTATTGTTACCATACTAACCTCCCTTTAGAAACTTCACTGTT
>JAMOMX010000173.1 GCA_027066935.1 Sulfurimonas sp.
CTTGTAAAGTCAATAGTGGCTGGAAAGGCATTGAGATTGGCTGGGATAAGGATGCTTAATAATTTCTTACTACTTTACTCTATTAGTCCAATAATTTGGATTTCTGTGGTGATGTGCAATAGCGATTATTAAAATACAATCTTTTTCTATTGAATAGAGTACATTGTATGGAAATTTATGCATAATACATCTTCGTATATTTGGTTTTATTTCAGTCCATGCTGTAGGGAATGTAGCTACTCTTTTAATTGTAGATTTTGCAGTACTTTTGAAAGTAACGCCTAAACCTTTAACTTGCAATTCATAGTAGTTTACTGCATCATAAAGTTCAGCTTTAGCTTCTGGTAAAAACTCAATTTTCATTAATTGAAAACTTCCTCAAAAGGTATAGTTTGTACTTTATTGTCTTTATAGTTTTGAAGTCGTTTTTCTGCTTCATCAGCCCAAATACTGTCAACACTATCATCAGGCTTGTCTAAACTTTGTAGCAAGCTCTCTACAACTATATATCGTTCTTGAGGATTTAGTTGTAAGGCTTCTTGTAGTATTTGTGCGTTACTCATGCTATACTCCTATTCTTGTAATTTAATAAAGTATTATAACAAAAAAGAAAAAATGTGGTTCATCCACTCAAAATGAGTAAATGATTTTATAGTGAAGCTACAATTTTATTTAAGTAAGTAACATTTTCAAGAACGATAGTTGAGCATAAATTTAAACCAATGGTAGAAAGACTTAAAATACCATATATAGGACTTTATCAGACTAGACATACGTTTGCTAGTTTATCAGTTCAAAGTGGTGTTGATATGCACATCGTTAAAGAGTGTATGGGTCACAAAGACATTAGTACAACACAACGATTTTACCTGAGATTTGGAAATTTAGATCAAGTAGATGTAAAATCACAGCTCAAAAATTTAACTGCGTAACTTATCATTGGTTTTTTACCGATGATAATCTTTAAATCTTTTTTTTACAAATTTATAGCAAAAATCGTCAAAAGACTTCAAAAAAGACACGAAACGAGTCACACAAAACTTTTCTAACTGCTAAAAATATAGTCAGGCATTTGGCTTTTGAGCTTTAACTCGCCGGTTAAAGAATTTGGCGAGAGGGATTAATGTATTTTTGTAAAAGTCTTTCATATTTTTCATACTTAATATTCACTAGTTTAGCTTGTAAAACTGATGATAAAAGTGAGTTAAATAAATGGATGTCACCTATTTGTGATTTAAGCAGTTTAATTTTCTTCTTAATTTTTCTTTTGCGTTTATCTGTAATGAAAAAACCATATTTAGTTATTTTAACACCTGTTACTTCTGCATTTTTTCCTTCACCACCTCTGTAGTATTTTCCTTTACCTTTAGATAAATCATAATCGTATGATTTAAGTATTGCATGAACACTACGAATAAACTCAAATGGTATCGTGGCTTTGGTTGAAAATGATATATCATCTACATATACACTCATTTTAATTTTATTTTCATTAGCTAAGTTATTTAGTTTGTCAAACATAGGTTTATTGATCAAGAAAGAAAAGCTTTGACTTAACGGACTACCGGTTACTAATGCGCGTTGCTCATTAGACTTACGTTGCTTAACTGTTAAAAGGTTTGAAATGAATGTTGCAACATCAGATGATTGATTGTAGTTTATAATTAGGTTTCTTTTGATTTTTTCAAAGGTAATAGATGGATAAAAACTTTTTATATCTACAAAGAAGAAGTTATTAGCTTCTTTATGTTCAAATGCATTAGTGAGGTATGAGTGTTTTTTTCGTCCCGATTTTATATATGATGGTAGTGTCTCTTTTAACATTAGTTTATAAAGTCGCTTATGAATCTTTTTTGTATTTGGCTTTAATTTAAATAGTTCACGACCATCTTGAAAAAATCTTATAAAACATTCTTCAGGTTTGTTTTTGTACAGTTCTTCAAGGTATTTAAACTCATTTGGGTATGAAATGAATAATAATTCAGATAACTTTTTTTTTGATTTTATATTAATTATTGAAGACATACAACTCTTCTTTTTTGAGATTGAAAGTAAAAAAGGTTTGATATAGTATCTAGTATAGACTGGATATCTGCAGAACGGTCATTAAAGAAATAATCTAAAACGACAACATCACTCTTTGAAAACTGTATATTAAATATACGCTTCTTAAAGTCAATTTTCAACTTCATGTTATGTTTCTCCTTTTGGAAATAATATACCTGCCTAAGCAGGGATGCCCTTTATTTCTTTTAAAGTAACAAACACTATATCAACCCTTTAGATGCCCTATTTAGGAAGTGCTAAGGAATTCTAAGGATATGAGATAAATCAATATCCAGCCTTAGTAAATGCTATTAGATAGTAATTGGAATCACTTAAAGTCATCCTCGTACCATTCTATGTTATGGGGCAGTTTGACAGTTATAAATAAATTATGCATGTCAATATGTGAGCAAAGCTCTGATTTACAACATGTAAATACTGGATAAATCCTACTGGGCAATAGTGAAATTATATCATAAAATAATAATTCAGGTTTTAAGTTACACAAATTTAATTTTACTAAATGACAAATCTGAGACCAATTTCACAATAAAACTACAATAATCAGATAAATTAGACCAGCGAGTTATAAAAATATAAACATAGTTCTAGGTTATTAAAAATCTCTGTAAGTATCGTAAAATAGGGGATTGTGTAAAAAAGTGGTGGACCCTCAGAGATTCGAACTCTGGGAGGTGTGACCCTCGCTGGTTTTCAAGACCAGTGCATTCGACCAACTCTGCCAAAGATCCACGCGTTGTTTT
>JAMOMX010000174.1 GCA_027066935.1 Sulfurimonas sp.
CACTGCATTTATCACTCACATAATCTGAACAAGTCCAGCTTATGTTCAGACACTAAAGCTACGCCTTTGGCGAGATTTGTCTTTTTGAACAAGTTCAGCTTATGTTCAGATACTAAAGCTTCACCTTTAGTGAGAAGTTTCATTTTATTAACCTAAGTTTTTTATTTTCAAGTCTGTAAACTTTATCACAGTCCATGGCAAATTTTTCATTATGAGTAACTAAAATCATACCAGCATTATACTCTTTTAAATATTCAAAAAATATTTTTTTTACTTCATCACCAGTTTTAGCATCTAAATTACCAGTTGGTTCATCCACAAATAATATTTTGGGTTTTTTTGTTAAAACTCTTGCTATTGAGACACGTTGTTGTTGTCCACCTGAGAGTTGAGTTACTTTTTGCTCTTTAGTTTCGTAGATATTTAATCTCTTTAAAAGTTCATCATCAATAATCTGATTTGAAAGCATTGCTGCTACTTCTAAGTTTTCTTTACAAGAAAAACCTTTAAAAAGATAATGTTGTTGAAATACCAATCCTAAATCATCTCTTTTTATTTTAGAGAGTTCTTTATCTTTCATGGTTGATATATCTTTTCCAAATAAACATACACTGCCTTCATCTGGAGTTAATAATGTTGATAATATATGAAGTAGTGTAGATTTACCACTTCCACTTAATCCAATAATAGCAATGCTTTCTTGGCTGTTTAATTCAAGTGTTATATCGTGAAATAAGTTTGTATCAAAGGTATGGGATAGTTTATTTGCAGTTAGTAGATTCATGGGTAAGGCTTAAACCTTATCCCATTTGTGCAGCAACTTCTGCAGCGAAATCGTCTTCTTTTTTCTCAATTCCTTCACCAACTTCAAGGCGAATAAATTCAGTAATTTCAGCAGTACCACCAAGAGTTTTGGCGTGTGCTTCAACAGCCTCAGCAACTGTTAATTTTTCATCTAAAACATATTGTTGATCTAATAGAGCTTGTTCTTTATCTAACATAGTGTTATCTAAAATAAAGCGAGCTATTTGACCAGGTACAATTTTATCCCAGATTTTTTCAGGCTTACCTGATTCTGCTAGTTTAGCTTTGATATCACTTTCAGCTTGAGCCATAACATCATCATTAAGTTGCATCATAGAGATATATTGAGGCACATTTTTAAGAGGTTTTTTAAGGCGAGCTAACTCTTCATTATCTTTCTTAAGTGCTTCAATCCTACCTTTTGTTTCGCTCTCAACATACTCAGCATCAAAATCTTTATAACTTAGAGTAGTTGGTTTCATGGCAGATGTATGCATTGCAACCTGCTTCAAAAAAGATCTCATACCCTCTGCAGTTTTTTCAGAGTCACATTTAGCAGTGATGATAACTGCTATACGATTATTTGAATGGATATAACCGTTAAGTGCAGTAGTTGAATCAGCGTTAAGTGTACCAAAACGACGAACTTCAATTTTTTCACCAATTTTTGTTACTGTATCTGTAAAACTGCTACCAAATGAACTTTTCATAAGAACATCTACATTTGCTGGTTGATTATTGTAAATCTCTTCAACTGTATCTTTTACAAGATTTTGAAAGCCTTCATTTTGAGCAACAAAGTCTGTCTCAGAATTAATTTCTACCACTGTAGCTTTAGAAAAGTCATCTGCTATTTTAAGACCAGCAAGACCCTCAGCAGCAACTCTATCAGCTTTTTTAGCTGCTTTAGCGATGCCACGCTCTTTTAACCACTCAGTAGCTTTTGGAATATCTCCATCATTTTCAACCAATGCTTTTTTACAATCCATCATAGGTGCATCAGTAGCTGCGCGTAACTCTTTTACTTGTGCTGCTGTAACTGCCATGATTATGCTTCCTCTGTAGCTGCTACTTTTTCAGCAGGAGCAGATTCTGTTTCAGTAACTTCTGTATCTGATTGAGTCTCAGTAGAACTCTCTTGAGTTGCCTCTTCTTCTGCTGGTGCATCTCTTAAAGCTTTACCCTCATTGATAGCAGCTGCCATCTCTTTACAAAAAAGTTGGATAGAGCGAATTGCATCATCATTACCAGGAATTGGGTAGTCAATGAAATCAGGATCACAGTTAGTATCTAGTGGAGCTACAACTTTGATTCCAAGTCTGTTAGCTTCTAAAACTGCTGTATGCTCTTTAACTGCATCAATTACGAACATTAAATCTGGAAGAACTTTCATATGTCTAATTCCACCAAAATACATCTCTAACTTTTGTTTTTGACGAGTAAGCATTAATGCTTCTTTTTTAGTTAAAAGATCAATTTGACCGTTTTCTTGCATATCTTCAATAACATCAAGTTTACGAATTGATTTTTGAATAGTTGGGAAGTTTGTAAGCATACCACCTAACCATCTGTTATCTACATATGGCATATTACAAGAGATTGCAGCGTCACGAACAGATACACGAGCTTGTTTTTTAGTACCAACAAATAATACAGTTTTACCCTCAGCAGCAGCATCTAAAACAATTTGGTAAGTGTTGCGGAAATAACGAAGAGTTTTTTGTAAATCTATAATATAGATATTTTTACGTACACCAAAAATATATTTTTTCATTTTTGGATTCCAACGACGAGTTTGGTGTCCAAAGTGTACACCACATTCTAATAGGTCTTTCATAGTTACCATAATAAGGTCCTTTAAGAGCTCTTTTTGAGCTAGAGTTTTGTTGGTTTATCTTTGAAAATGTCGAACAATATTCTCTAAAAATAGAGAGTTGCACCAACTTTTGACATAATCTGTTTAATGTTTTCTTGTACATTTTATAGAAGAAAAATCTGCGAATTATACTGAAATTATATTTAAATGAAGCTTTTATGCGTTGTTAAGTTAGGATGTTAACAACGCAGTAAAAAAGGAAAGTGCATATATTTAAACAAACAAATTTATGCTAAGTTTGTCATCATATATTCTATCTTTATTGCCTGATGAATTATTATACAATTGTAATTTTCATCAGTTCTTAAATATTAAGCAGATATTTTTACTTAATACTTATGACACTTGAAGTAAATTAACAAATCAATGCTAAATGTAATATCCCTTCAAAAGTTTTTTTGTTTGTATTAAAACAAAAAACCAGACTACTTTTGCTTAGGTAGCTCGGCTTTCTCTAAGTAAAAGAGATCCATAAGCTTTCCGTCCTATCTTTACAAATAGTTTGGTCTTTCTTCACAGTAATCGACAATTATGATAATTACACATGTAACTACCTTGTAACATTCTAAAATACTTTACCTTTAAGTTATATTAATATTAAGAAACTTAAATTAATAGTATATGATTTTTAGAAGAACGCTTGTTGTAATACTAAATAATCCACATCCACAAAAGCAAAGTGAGATTAAGATCGTAATATTTATAAAATTATTAGACTTCTTGCATAACCTAAATTCTGAATCAAGTTCAGAATGACAAAACTTCTTGCATGTCGTCATTCCAAACTTGATTCAGAATTTAGGTTATGCAAGAAGTCCATTGAAGTAAACAATAAAAATTGTAAAATTAAACAAAAAATTTAAAAGGGAAAAAATGAGTAAAAATTTAGATGAGTTTTATACAACAGCAGATAAGTTTGTAAACCTTGCAAACACACTATCAAAAGAGGATAAATCAGGAGCAGTTGGCTCAGCAATGCGTTTTGCTGCATCTCGTTATAGTGCATTTGAAATGTCACTAACGGGTAGAGATTTAGCAAAGGAAAAAGAGGCAATAAAAGTAGAACTTTTAACTGATTATTCAAAAATGCTTGATCAAAATTTAGATGCTTATATACATCATATAGCTAAAAAAAATAAAGAGGAAGAAAAAGAGGAAGAAAAAATAGAAACTAAGCTGAAAATATTTTCATAAATTAGATATCTAATTTATGAAATATATAGTATTTATGAGTGGGCAGTTATAGCGTTTGCAATTCTAAGAATAGTCTCATCTTTGCCAATAACTGCCATAACTACATCAATTCCTGGACCGCCCATCTTACCTAAAAGGGCAACGCGAAGTGGCATACCAATCTTTCCAAAACCAATTCCCATCTCATCTACAATCTCTTGCATTAAGTTATGATAATCAGTTGGAAGGTGACAGCTCTCAGATAGTGAAAGTTTTGCTCCAAAAGCATTTAAAATAGTAATACTCTCACCTTTAAACGCTTTTTTCACAGCTTTTTCATCATAAGATTTTGGTGTATTTAGAATCTCTTTTGTCATCTGTGCCATCTCTTTTAGGTTTTTTGCACGATCTTTAATAGCATCTAGCAAAATCTCTTTTTTATCATGTGAAGTTAAAATTAAATCATACTCAGTTAAAAGTTCGGCTAATTCATTATTTGAACTGTTTTTGATGTAGTGGGCATTTAACCAGTCTAGCTTTTCAACACTATAAATTGATGCTGATTTATTTATATCTTTAGGATTAAACAGTTCTTGCATCTCATCCATATTAAAAATCTCTTGATCTCCATAACTCCAACCAAGGCGAACTAAAAAATTTAAGAGTGCTTCTGGTTTATAGCCCATCTCTTTATAAGCCATAACATCAGTAGCACCATCTCGTTTTGAAAGTTTTTTACCTGCAGAGTTATGAATCATCGGCACATGGTAAAAATTAGGAATACTAAATCCTAAGGCTTCATAAATTACAATTTGTTTAGGTGTATTTGAGAGGTGGTCATCTCCACGAATAACTTCATTTATTCCCATTAAATAGTCATCAATAGCTACAACAAAATTATATGTTGGTGCTCCATCAGAACGTGCAATTACAAAATCATCTAATATATCTTCAGCTTGAAAACAAATATCTCCTTTAACACCATCACGAACTATTATCTCACCACTAAGAGGTGCTTTTATGCGAATAACAGGCTCAATATCAGCAGGTGGCGTACCATCAAAATCACGATACTTGCCATTGTATTTTGTACGCTCTTTATTTGCCATTTGAGTCTCACGAAGCTTTGAGAGTTCCTCTTTTGACATATAACACCTATAAGCTTTACCTTCATCTAAAAGTTGTTTAATATAAAGGGTATAAATATCACCACGTTGTGATTGATAAGTTATCTCACCATCATGTTTAAGTCCTAGCCACTCAAATGCTTTTAAAATTGCATCAGTAGCCTCTTGTGAATTTCTAGCTTTATCGGTATCTTCTATACGAAGAACAAATTTTCCATTGTTTTTTTTAGCCCAAAGGTAAGAAAACAAAGCAGTTCGTAAACCACCAATATGAAGATATCCAGTAGGACTTGGAGCGAAACGAGTAACAACCATTAAGGAGCCTTTAATTTTAATAATCGAATTTTAGCTAAGAGATGATTAAAGGTGCTTAAAAGATTCAATGAGTTTTTTAAGTTCTTTAAATTAAAGTTAATTTTTATTTTTTTCTAAAATCTCTTAGTGTATTTATGACAATATGGTAGAGTGCCTTTTTTATCATAGTAGTCTTGATGAGATTCATCTGCTTCATAAAATTCATCTGCATCTAAAATTTTTGTAGCTACGTCATAACCGTTAGAGCGAAGTTGTTTGATTAACTCGTTTGTAGTCTCTTTCTCATTGTTGTTATTTACAAAAACAGCAGATAAATATTGTTTGCCTATATCTGGACCTTGTCCATTTGTTTGAGTTGGATCATGGATTTCAAAAAAAGTTTTTGCAATCTGCTTAAAAGATATTTCTGTTTTATCATATATAACTTCAACTGTCTCTAGATGCCCAGTATCAGTTCTGATAACTTCATGATAGCTTGGGTTTTTAATATGACCGCCCATAAAACCAGATATAACCTCTTTTACGCCATCAAGTTTTTCTAAGTAATACTCAACTCCCCAAAAACAACCACCAGCAAAATAAGCTTTAGCTATGTTTTCATCAGCTTTAACCTCCTTAAAATCTAATGAGATTGAGTTTACACAATGTCGAACATTTTTACGAGTAAATCCCTCACCTTCAAAAACATGACCTAAATGCCCATTACATGTTGCACAAACTATCTCCACTCTTCGTCCATCTGCATCTTTTAGATGTTTAACTGCTCCATCTATCTCATCATCAAAACTTGGCCATCCACAGTTTGAATTAAATTTATCATTTGATTTGTAAAGTTCAGATCCACATAGTTTACAACTGTAAATGCCATGTTTCTTATTATCTAGTAGCTTTCCTGTATAAGGTGCTTCTGTTGCTTTGTTTACTATTACATCATACTCTTGAGGTGTAAGTGAATTTGCTTTTTCTTGATAATGTTTTAAATCTATTGCTTGGCTCATTGTAAAAATCAGTATGAATAATATTAAATACTTCATACTATCTCCTCTGTAGTTTATTTTATAATTTTTGAAATTATAGTGAGTTTATTTTAGATAAGAGATATAAAAAAAATATGCAGTTAAATTCTAAAGTTATTTTAACTTTAGAATTTAATCTTTATCATGGAGAATTTGGTCTAGTATCCTAAATACATCATCACTACTATCTTCCATCTCTTTGAATGCATCTTTTAAAGAGGCGGTATCTATATTTTCTTTTATTATTAAATCAAATATTTTATGGGTGCTGTTATGGACTATAGCATGTGGAGCTTCTAGGTTTTCATAATGAGCCCCATCTGCAAAATTTTCTTTGCCTCTACCTTCACGGTACCATTTACCTAAACGGCAATTGTGGTGATCAACAAATTCAAATTGTTCTTTTTTTGTAACAGCTGAATAATAAGTGTTTACTTTCCAAAGCACATGATCAAGTTTTGCTAGAGACATAAATACTCTATCAGTTGTATAGTTTATATTTTTAAATGCATCTTGCATCTCATCCGAATTTTTTAGCAAAGAATCATTTAGTTCTATAATAAGATTATTAGAGCTCTCAACACCTGATTGAACCTCTTTAAACTGCTCACTCATGCTATCTACATCTTGTTTCATCGATTGAAGAGAGATGTTTATCTCACTTACAGCTTTATCAGTTCTATCTGCAAGCTTACGAACCTCATCAGCAACAACAGCAAATCCACGACCATGTTCACCAGCACGAGCAGCTTCAATAGCAGCATTTAGAGCCAATAAGTTGGTTTGATCTGAAATATCTTTTATAAGTGTAAGGATACCAGTAATTTCATCTGTCCTTGTAGCTAAACCCTCAACTATATGAACAGAACTATCTGAGAGTTCATTTAATCTATTTAGAGTGTTAACAATTTGATTTGTTTTATCACTAATTTCACTTACGCCATTTACAAGTTCAGCAGATTTTTCCAAACTAGATGTTGATGATTCAACAGATTTTGCTAAGTTCCCTTGAATATCAACTATATTTGCTCTTAGAGAGATATTTTGTTCCCCCATAAGAGTATTAGTTATACTATTATCTTGTTCATTATTTGTCTTTCGGAGTTGCTCTTGTAGATGCAATATTTGTTCTTGCAAGTCTCTGTTTTCATCTTCAGTAGTTTCGTTTTTCTCAACCAAAGCCTGATACTCTTCTTGCGTTACACCAGAATTATTAAAAAATCCCATTTTTACCCCTTTTTTGTATTAGGTTGTATTTTTTAACAATTTTAACTAAATATATTATTAAAAAGCTTAATAATATATTGTGATTGGTATAATTACAAACTTTTTTAGAAATATAGAGGAAATTTGCATAGCAGATTCCTTTATTGCAAGGGACACTATGAATAGAAAAAAAATATATAATCCAGAATCAACTGAAAGTGTAAATGATAGAAGAATTTTTGGAGGTAATCCAACGGGAATATTTGAATTAAATAATATTAAATATCAATGGGCATATAATCTTTGGGAAGTGATGTTAAATAATACATGGTTTCCAAAAGAGGTAGATATGACTCGTGATGTAAATGATTATAAAAATCTTACTAGTGATGAAAAAGATGCTTATGATAAAGCACTATCTCAATTGATTTTCATGGATTCACTGCAAACAAATAATCTTATTGATAATGTTAATCCGTATGTAACATCTCCAGAGATAAACCTTATTTTAGTTCGTCAATCATTTGAAGAAGCACTTCATTCACAATCTTATGCGGTTATGGTTGATAGCATCTCTACAAACTCTGAAGAGATCTATGAACTATGGCGTAGAGATATGATGCTTAAGCAAAAAAATGACGCAATTTTTCGTACATACGATGAGTTGTCAACTAACCCAACTGAGCATAATTTTGTAAAAGCATGTTTTGCAAATCAAATCTTAGAGGGTATCTATTTTTACTGCGGATTTGCATATATTTATACCTTGGCTCGTAGTGGTAAGATGTTGGGTTCAGCACAGATGATTCGTTTTATTCAAAGAGATGAGGTAACTCACTTAGTTCTTTTTCAAAACCTTATTAACTCACTTAGAAAAGAGAGACCAGATCTTTTCACTCAACAATTAAAAGATGAAGTTATTGAGATGTTTAAAGAGGCGGTTCAGTTAGAGGTTGATTGGGGTCAGTATATTACTCAAGGTCAAATCCTTGGTCTTACAAATGAGATAATTGAGCAATATATTAAATATTTAGCTGATGAAAGATTGAATGCTGTTGGGTTTGAATCACTTTATAATGTTGAAAATCCTATTAAATGGGTAGATGACTTTGCAAAGTTTAATGACCAAAAAACCAACTTTTTTGAAGGTACTGTTGCAAATTACTCAAAAGGTTCTTTAACTTTTGATGATGATTTTTGAGCTAATTAGGATTTAAAGTAAAATAAGAGTGTTAAAACAATCATTTTTCTTATGCTCTTTATCAAGCAATATATGATAGAGGGGTCTTATGATTTGGTAGTATTTAAGCTTACAAAGAGAGAAAAGCAAGAATTGTTATGAAAAGTCAAAAATATATAACTGCCTATGGAATCAAAAGATCACCAATAAACAAAGTTTTTAAATGGAAAATAGGAAATATTTTTAAGAAAAAGCGGCAAAAAGTCAGTGATGACGATTTTAAACTCAAAGTAAATTTTCTCAATAAAAAAAGTTTAGATGTAAAAGAAGACTTTATTGTTTGGCTTGGGCATGCAACTTTTTATATGCAACTAGGTGGTGTAAAAATCTTGACCGACCCAGTTTTTGGTGATATTCCTATGACTCCTAGGTTAGTTCCGTTTCCTATAGATGTTGATAATTTAGAACCTGATATTGTATTGCTTAGTCATGGACATTATGATCATCTTGATCTAAGATCTTTAGAAGAATTGGGTATATATACAAAAAAAACAAAACTCATAATGCCATCAAATCTTTCCACATATTTAAAAAAAGGTGCAAATGTTTGTGAACTTTCTTGGTATGATGAAGAGCAAGTAGGTGGTGTCACAATTGAGGCACTTCCTGCATCGCATTGGCATAGGCGTGGTTTTTTTGATTTTAATCGGGCTTTATGGTGTAGTTTTATGATCAAATACAAAAATAATAATATATTTTTTGCAGGAGATACAGCTCTTGATGAACACTTCAAAGAGATAAAAAATAGATCAAAACCTATTGACATTGCACTTATGCCTATTGGTGCCTATCAACCTCGCGAGGTGATGAGAGACAACCATATTAACCCACAAGAAGCACTAGAAGCAAGCATGATTTTAGGAGCTAAAAGTATGATACCTTATCATTATGGAACTTTTAAACTCTCCGATGAGCCAATAGGTGAACCACATTCGTGGATAACCAAACTAGCAAAAGAGAGTGAGATACAAATTAATGTTTTAGAAGTTGGTGAAATTTTACTACATAAAAAACTAACATAAAAAGATGTAGAATTTATACAACAACAAAAGTTATTTATGCCCTCTTACCTATCTAGTTGCTCAAGTAATTATGTTAATGTATAATTGTTTTTTTCCAAACAATAGTAAAAGCCTCTATAGCTTGAGGCAACTCTTCTAAAGTAAAACCACCAAAGCCCATTCTAATAGCTTCAAAATCTCCGCCGCTTCTATCTTTTGCAAAGTAGAGTTTTATTTTCGCCTTGTGTGCTTCTTGCTTTAACTTTTCTAAATCAAATATAATGCTAGGATAGATAAGTATAGCAAGACCACCTCCCTCAGCTATTATTTTCATACTTTCACCAAGTTTATCTTGAAGTAATTTTTTCATAAGGTTATGTTTCTTTTTATTGAGAGTGCGAATTTTTCTTACATGACGTTCCCAATGTCCTTGTGCCAAAAATGCTTCTAGCGTTTTTTGAATTGCTAAAGAAACACGAGGAAAGTGTGCATCATAGCTTTGTTTAAAGAGTGGCAGCAAATGATAAGGAAGAACCATATAACTTACCCTAAGAGTAGGTGAGAGCGATTTTGCAAAGGTTCCCATATAAACAACTCTATCGCACTGATCTAAACCCTGCAGTGCAGGAATAGGGCGGTTATAGTAACTCAGTTCACTATCATAGTCATCTTCTATAATGAGCCCATCTATTGAGTTTATATATTCAAGAATTTTTTGTCTTTTTGCTACAGGTATTATAACTCCTGTAGGATATTGATGTGAAGGGGTAATATATACTATTTGTGCTTTTGACTTTTTAAGATCTGTTAGACTGATTCCATCTGTTTTGACTGCAATTTTTTCTATGTTGTAATTATATTCTTCAAAAACTCGTCTTGCTACATGATAACCTGGATGCTCCATTCCAAAGTAATTATATTTTTGTCTTACAAGTTTTGCAAGAAGCCCCATGGCATCACTAAAACCACTACAGACAATTATCTGTGAAGCACTACATGTGACACCTCTTGAAGTAGAGAGATACTTTGTTATTTCATTTCGTAAGCCTATCTCTCCAGCTCCATCATGATAGGAACCAAAATCTAATGAATCATTTATATTTTGATTAAAAAGTCTTTTAAAGAGTTTTAAAGGGAAAGAATCACTTGTAAGTTGTGCAGGAAAAAAATCATAAGCATACTCTACTTTATGCTCTGTATGTAGAGAAATCGGTTTTTTATCTGCTTGAAAATCTTTGTGGAACATATCACTAACTCTGTAAGCACTTTTTGGAAAACTTTCCAAGAAACCCTCTGCATAAAGTTGTGAATAAGCTGACTCTACAGTTGTTTTACTTATGTTGTATAGTGTAGCCATTTTTCTAATAGAGGGAATTTTTTCTCTTACTTTATAGTTTGAAACAATGTCTTCTTTAAGAGCTTTATAAAGTTGAATATGGAGTGCTTCTTTGGAGTTTTCATCAAGTATATACAAAAAACTGTCCTTATATATAAAAAATAATTTGTCACTTTACAGAGGTACAGTGAAATCATATAATAGCACAAATATTTATAGAAAGGCTCATTTATGAAAGAAATTTTTGAGATTAAAAATAAAATAATAATAGAAAAAATGTTGGATGAACAAGAGTATGGAACACTTGCAATATGTGCCAATAATAAACCATATTCACTACCTATAAACTATGTACGAATGGGTGAAAATATCTACTTTCATGGTTCAAAAAAAGGAAGAAAAATAGATATATTAAAGTCAAATTGTTTGGCGTCTTTTAGTGTTGTGGAAGCTTACTCATTAATAGCATCATATATGAGCTCAAAGGAAAATTTAGCTTGTCCTGCAACGCAGTTTTTTAAATCTATAATAATAGATGGTCATATTGAATTTGTAGATGATTATGTAGAGAAAACGAGAGTTCTCGAGTCGTTGATGCAAAAGCTTCAAAAAGAGGGAAAATACAAACCTTTAGATGCTTCTGTATATAAAAAGGCAATTAATGCAACAACGGTATATAAGTTGGTGCCAAGAGAATTAAAAGCAAAGTTTAAATTTGGACAACATCTAACACAAGAGAGGTTTAATATGATACTAGGACATTTGAGAAAGAGGGGTATACAAAAAGATATTCAAACACTGAAAATAATGCAGGAGTTAAGAGATGACCTGTAGAGTTGCTGCACTTGATGATATAGATGATGTTTTAAAACTTCTTAATGGATTTTGGTATAAGCTATATTTCAAAAAAATAACATCAATTCCAAATTCAGCAAATTTTAACAAATAAAGTTCTACAATTTCGGATATTTATGACTTTAAGGAGCAACGTATGAAAAATATTATTAACCACATTCAACCTACAAAACTGCTTCTTAGAGTCTGGCTTTAGCCTACTACTTTTTAACTCTCTGATATATATATCACTTTTTTAACCTTACTTTTGTTCTGCAATTAGAACATATTTTTTTTGGGATTAAATCCCTTTTTATAATTTAGGAAACAACTATGGAATGGACTATAGAAACATTTTTACTAGCTAACTTTATACTTATAGTTAGCTCAATTTTACAAATGGCAACGGGAGTCAGCGTAGGTATGATTATTGTACCTTTTTTAGCAATGATAAGCTATACGCTGATACCTATACCGGTAGTATTTGCCTCACTTATATTTACCATTATGATGGCATATCAAGGACGTATGCATATAGACACAAATAATATGCCTCAAATTGGTTTTGGGATGTTACTAGGCATTTTGGTGGCGGTATATATTTTAAAAAATATTGAACTAGAGCATTTAGGGGTACTTTTTGGAATACTTATATTGCTTTCTGTATTTATAAGCATTAAGGTAAAATCATTTAAACTTGGACGAAAAATAAATTATTCAGGCGGATTTATGGCTGGCTTTATAGGAACATTAGCTCTCTCAGGTGGGCAGATACTGGCACTATTATTTCAAAATCACTCTTTAGCATCCATAAAAGCTTCATTGGCTTTGTTATATACTATATTTTCTATAGTGATGCTTTTAGTATTTTATATGGTAGGTGAATTTTCTTATACACACATCATATCTGGCTTATACATGATGCCAGGATTTATTATTGGATTTTTTATAGCACCTATATTTGCTAAGTATTTTAATCCAAAATATACAAAAACTGTTGTGCTAGGTATGGCTACACTTGGGGCTTTAGTCTTGATAGTAAAAGGACTTGGAATATAAATATACTT
>JAMOMX010000175.1 GCA_027066935.1 Sulfurimonas sp.
TTGATATGTTATCATTATTAAAAAATCTCCAGGCAGCTTGAACTTGTGAAAACGGTTTCATATCACCTAACAATAATTTAAGACCATTTGTTGCTTTTTCTTTTACACTCATAGAGCTTTTAACCAAAAGATTAAATCTTTTTTTAAACGATTTTCCATAATGTTTTATCCTTTATAATATAAGTATATATTATATCGAAACAATCTATTTAAGAGCTGATAAAACCCTAAATACAGGGATTTATCAGAGATATCTTAAAAGCATCTTGATGTCTGTTTTTATAGAAAATTAATTATGATATTTTTATAAAAACAAGATTAGTGCAATATGGATGTTTGGTGAAAATATACTTTTGATTTGGAAATCTAATTTATTCTTTGGTTAATCGTTACTTGTGTAGAAAGGTATGGTTATAATTAACTAAAGGTATATAATTTAATAATTTGACTATATTTCAATAGTTTATGAAAAAAAAAGAAACGAATGAAGAAAGGTACTAAACATAATATATAAATTAAAGCAAAATGCAGAAAAACTTTGAAGGAAGAAATTGAAAAAAAAACAACACACAGAACAAAAACAAAATAGCTTTGTTAATTTTATCAAATATATTGCTATAGGGGTTGCACTTTCTATAGCTGGAGTTTTATATAGTCAATTTATAGCAGGTAAACCAGCCTATATGGAGAAAGCTAATAGTTTAAAAGAAGCAGGAGGAGTACAAACTTTTAATTTGAAATTTGATTTGGGTAAACAAGATATTGGATTTGTTGTAAATGGAAATGATTTTGCAGGTCATAGATTAAATGGAATCTATAAGATAGAGTTTATGCATGATGGAAAATTAGTAGAAAAAAGAGTTATCAATAAAGAGACTATAAAAGATAAAGAGCTATATATTGTTACTATGGGTAGAGATAGTTATAGTCGTATGCCTTTAGATGTTGTTTCTATTCCTTTACATGGTAAGTATTATAAATTAGATGTAAAAATAACTGTTTTAAAGTCAGAAAGTGTAGTCAAGAGAATGAGTAAAGATCTCTATTTTTATAAAGATAAGCATAATAAGGGTATTGAAAATATAGTTACTGAAGATAGAGAATTTTTTAGGAACTTAAACTTATATTCAACAATGGTAGATTCTAATGAATCAAATGTTTCACTTAAACCATTTCATGATGCTTTGTTATTAAAAGATTTTAAAAAGATAAAAGAGTTTGTCGAAAACGATAACAACTTTTCAGTTCATACTAAAATGTTAATTGATAGAAACTCAGCACACTATGCAGCTTTTAACAATGATATCAAAACTTTAAAGTATCTTATAGAAAAAGGTGTAGATATACACCACAAAGATAAGCTTGACAAAATTCCTCTAGTTTATGCTATAGAAACTTTGTCTGTAGATACAGCAAGAATTTTACTCGAAAATGATGCAAAGATAAGAGAAATAGAGTATGTAGGAAATTATTTTGTTGATAGAAACTACCCTTATGATGTAGATGAAAATGAAACATATATTCATAAAAGAAGTTCTGTTGGTAGTTATAAGTTAAAAATTGCTCCACTTAACTATGCAGTCAGTAGGGGTTCATATGAGATGACAAAAATATTATTAGAACATAATGCGACTAATAATAGAGAATCAAGAGGCAAAGGAGATAAATATCTCATTGGTGGTGGTTGGAGTGAGGGAATTTATTCACATCTTTATAGTATTCAAAACTATAAAGATATTTTTAATTTACTACATGAATACAATATTCCTGATATTGTTGAAAGCTTACCAACTAAAAAAAAGATGGGATCTCGATATGAAAAATGTAAAAATAGAGGTTTTGATGGATGCGAAGACTTGAAAAAGGTTTTGAATGAAGAAAATATGAATATTTATTTTTATTTAGAAAATGTGCATTTTGTTAGAAAAGAAAATAAAAAACGAAGAGATAAAAGAAAAGAATTAAAACAAAATAATAAAGGAGAAAAATAATGGCAAAAGTAGGTGAATACGGAACAACAGATCAGATGATAGGATATGAGCAAACAACAAGAGATGGCATATTGAATCAATTTAAAACTTTATTACCAGGAGAAGATGCAAATTATGCAGATTATTCACTTTTAGTAAGTGGTGTTGTATTGGCCATAGCAACTAAAAACTCCAATTTATCTATGAAGTCCTACGAGATTGCTTCTAATGGAAAGAGTATCATAATAGATGGTGTAACAAACCAAATAGTATCTGATACAAATACGGTAAAATCATTTTTTCGCTCTTTTAGTTCGGCAGGTGTTGCTACTGCTGTAGGTTTTGTAGCTGGTAGTAATCCAGCTGGTATTGCTGTTGGATTTTTTGCAGGAAATGCTGCTGGTTCATGGTATGTTGATAGTGTGTTTGATCCAATTTTTGGAGCTTCTGTTGGTAGAGCTGAAGGATTGGCAATTAATGATAATGTAAAGGTTATTTTATTTACAAACTCTACTTTTGAAAATGCACTAGCAAGTAACTGGATAGGTAGTAATCCCAAAACATCATTTAGGGTGTCTAAAAGTGAACAAGAATTTTTAACTATCAAAACTAGAGATGTAACTATAGACTATACAAAAAGTGAAAATAGTTATGAATTTAAAACTGATGTTACGATAATTAAAAAAACAATTTTTTCATAAATAGTTACGAAATTACTCAACCAATAATTCTCCAACTTTTTTATAAGCAACTTTTAAAGCCTCAATATATATTTTTTCTTTGATGGC
>JAMOMX010000176.1 GCA_027066935.1 Sulfurimonas sp.
GGTAGTGCTCCATCTTAAGATCGAGTATTTTTTCAAATATTATTGAAGACATAATAATGTCACTTTTTTTGCAGCACTCTCTAATAAAAAAGTTCGTGTAAATTTTAAAAAAGTATCAATTAAATAGATAATAATTATACCTATAGCAAATACCCAAAGAGTTTCAATCGCATTATTTGGTATCACTCTATCATATACATTCATGATAAATAGTGGAGAAGCTAAAACAAAAAGGTTTATAAGCAAAGAGGCATAAATTATATCTTTGTATATTGGGACAGATAATTTTAAAGTATCCCAAAACCAATGTTTTTTATTTAAATTAAGTGTGCGAGAATTTTCATCTGTATATTCAAAGGCTTTTTTAATCATAAATCCAAAACCAATGTATTCATCTTCTACAACATCTATATCTACCCACTCTTCAATAGCATTTTCTGATGGCATTATTATCTTAACTTGTTTGCCATCTTTAGAAATTTGATCTAATATACAAGCACCTTGATTTGATAATAAAATTATCATCGGTAGTTGAAGCGGTGAAATTTGAGATAATGGTCTTTTTGTCAATGAAGATTTAAGTCCAGCTCTCTCAGCTGCACGTGAAAATAAACTTTTTGCATTATTTATAGAAAAAAGTTCAGGTGATTCTTTTCCGTGTTCTATTGGCAGACCAGCGGTAAGGGCCTCAGCTGAAAATGGTTTATGATAAAGTTTTGTATATATTACTAGACAATCTAAGAGTGAATCCATTCTTAGATTATCAGCGTTGGTTATAAGCATACGCTTACCTTCTTAAAATAAATTATTTAATTAGTTTTCTAACTATTATATCAACACGATTATTGTTTTGTATGCCTTCGTGTGTCTCTCTACTATTTATAGGAGCTCTATCACTATTTGCATGAATAACTATGTTTTCTTCTAATGCTCCAGCTTCAAGAAGCTCATCTTTAATATATTGAGCTCTTTGTTCTGAAATCTCTTGTTTTTTCTCTTTTTTAAGCTCATCATTATCTATGTTACTTAAAATATCAAACTTAAGAAATCTAAATTCATATAGATCAAGTTGGGTAATTAAATCATCAAATCTTGATTGAGCATCTAATGTTAAAGTAGTTGAGTCATTATCAAAAAGAAAATTATTGTAACGGTCAATTTTTTTAGTATCTTCATATACAAAAGCACAACCATATATATTTCTCATTTTGTCTGGATGAGAGTTATTACAAATATCAAAATTATCAACAATTAAATCAACATCTTTGTCATATGAAATTGGTAGAGTATCTGGGTTTTTTGGAGTTTCTCCCATTAAGCCAACATTGTTATAGATAACATCAACATCACCTAGGACGGTAGTTACCAGTGTACCCATAGCATCAAGAACTCTATATTTTGCAAAAAGTGCACTATATTCAGTATTTATAATTTGCTGTTTTGCTTCAATAAAATCATTTTGAGCTGATAATAAGTCTAACAATGAACGACGACCTAAATCGTACTCTTTAGCATAAAGGGTAAGTGTTTTAGATGCAAATTCTTTATATTTTTCTAAATATACTAGTTGATCATCAAGTTTTTCATTTGCTGCCCACGAAAGAGTTAATCCCTCAATAGTTTGTCTTCTTAAATCATTTTTAACTTCAACTTCTTTATGAATCAAAGAGATATTTTGTTGTTTTTGAGTGGTATCAATATAGCCATTAAACAGGTTATATGATAAAAATGCCATTACACGAAACCTATTGTTATCTCCTTGTGTACCACTAAGATTACTATTCATAGTTTGAGAAAGTTCAATGTCAACTTTTGGGTAAAATGGAGATTTGCTCCCTTTGTATGCTGTTTGAGCTGCTTTTACATTATAAGTTGCTACTATAAGAGATGGGTTATTTAACATAGCAATTTGAGTTGCATCTTCTATTGAAGCAGGTAGAGCTACATTTAAAACTGGCTTGCTCATCTCAGCAGTATCTAAATATCTACCTAATATTCTATGCATATTATATTTAACATCTAATAGAGTGTTATCTTGAACTACATAATTTGATCTTGCAAGTGATAGAGAAGCTTCTATTTTGTTAACTTCTGATAAAGTAGTTAAACCAGCATCATAAAGTTTTTTTACTTTTTTTAATATCTCTTTATTAATCTTAATATTTTCTTGTGCTGTTTTAAGTAGCTCATTATTTCTCATAACTTGCAAATAGGTTTCCACCATTTTAAAAGAGGTGTCATTCGCATTTTCAATATAATTATATGCCGCAGCTGTAGTTCTACTAAGTTGTTGCTCAACTTTATAATGTGTTTTAAACCCTTCAAAAATATTTTGAGTATATACTAATGATGCTTGATATACATCTAGAGTTGATGAATCTGTTAGTTGTCCATCTTCTCTTAAAATTGTATTATCTTGCCAGTCGGTTCTTTTTTGGTTGTTTTCAATACCAACGCCAATAGACAAGTCAATTTTTGGGTAATAACCAGCTTTTGCAATGGTTATATCTTCTTTAGTGACATTATAGTTCTTTAGGCGCTCTAATACTACAGGGTTAGTTGATAAAACCTCCTCAACAGAAGTTCTTAAATCTTGTGCAAAAAGTGTTGAGGCAAGGCTAAGAGCTAACAGTATACTTATTTTTTTCATTTTCATTTCCTAATTTATTTTATATTTTGATATGATTGTATTAATTCAACTTTAATACGGCGATTTTGTGCACGACCATCTTTTGTTTTGTTATTACCTATTGCTCCAGTTTCCCCTTTTCCAATAGTAGTCATTTTTTTAGCACTAATTCCATATCGAGTAAGTACTTCTTTTACAGCATTCGCTCTATCAAGAGATAGTTTTTGATTTGATCCCTCTTGACCTATATCGTCAGTATATCCGTATATGATTAGATTATATCCTCTATTTTGTTTTAAAAAAAGTGCAAAAGTTTGTAAATCATCTATAAGATTTTGATTTATATCAGATTTACCAAAAGCAAAATTTACTTTAAGTGTTGCAGTTTGTGGACAACCATAACCATCAACAACAAAATCTTTACTTGTATTTGGACATCTGTCTTGTGAGTCAACTACACCATCATCATCACTGTCTAATTCACACCCTTTATAATCAACACGAATCCCCATTTTTGTATCTGGGCACTTATCGTCTTTATTTGCAACACCATCTTTGTCATCATCAGCTAAGATAGTGCAACCAATCAAGTTTACCTTAGATTTAGGAGGTGTATTTGGACATCTGTCAACGCTATTTATTACACCATCTTTATCATTATCATCATCTATGACAGGTGCAACTGCTTTTTTAAAAAGAGATTCTTCTATTGCTACTGGTGAGAGATATTTATACTCTGGCTTATCTGTTTCTATTTCAGGTGGTAGAACTCCATTAGAACACGCATTAAAACTCAACATCAAAATTATGATAGAAGAGATAGATATGACTTTTTTCATTTTTTAAATACCTTCCAAGACTGTTTGTTATTAACTATTGTACCAAAATATAATTAAAAATATAATTAAAAATACACTTGTAAATCGGCAAAAATCACTTATGCTATAATCCTATGAGCAAAAAATATTATGGAAAACTTTAAATGCAAGCAAGTGATGTAAGTTCAATATTAAACAACAAAAACAAACTTTTAACTCAAAATTATTTTGATTTACAAAAACATTTTGAAGATAAATATGGAACTAATACAGTTGTTTTTATGGAGATTGGAACCTTCTTTGAAGTGTATGAAATTAATAATGATGATGAGCAAATAGGTAAAGCTAAAGAGATAGCTGAACTTTTAAATATTCAACTTACTAAAAAAAATAAAAATATAATTGAAAATTCTGATAAAAATCCACTTTTAGCAGGTGTTCCTGCTGTTAGTTTTGAGAGATATTTAAGTCGTCTTATAAGTGAGCAAAAATATACAATAGTAGTTGTAAAACAAAAAGGAAATCCACCTAAAATAAGCCGTTATGTATCTCAAATAGTATCACCTGGTACAAATTTTGACTATATAGTTGATAATGATGATAACTATATAGTTTCACTTTTAATAGATAAACATAAAGATGTATATACAATAAGTTATAGCGCTATAGATGTAACAACTGGAAAAACTTGGCTTTATGAGACACATGGGACTAGCGAAGACCCATCTTACGCACTGGATGAAGTGTTTAATCTTTTAAATGTATATAGGACAAGTGAAGTAGTTATTACATTTTTAGATGGGATTGATAATCAACGACATGTTATGAGTTATTTGGAAATTCCAGAGCATTATCACTATAGTGTAAACAATGATAGACCTCGCATAGAGTTTCAAAATGAACTTTTTGCAAAGGTTTATCAAATACGCTCACTTCTCTCACCAATTGAGCATTTAGATTTAGAGAGAAGCCCTATGATTACAGAGTCTTTAGCTACTTTGATAAACTTTGTAATAGAGCATGATTACCACATAATTCAAAAACTATCATCCCCTCGTCTTATAGATAACCGCCGTTTTATGTATCTTGGAAACAACGCATTGGAGCAGATGGGAATAATATCTAAAGATAAACGCGAGTTTACATTGCTTAAGATGTTAGATAAAAGTTCAACAGCGATAGGTCGTCGTCTTTTAAAGGAGAGATTACTAAATCCAATAATGGAGCCTCTTGAGTTAGAGAGACGATATAATTTAATAGATAGAGTTTCTTCTCATGTGCGATTTTTAGATGAGACTATGCGTGGTATATATGACCTAGAAAGGCTCTCTCGCAGATTAAACCTTTCTCGTTTACACCCATTTGAGATGAATCATATATATGATTCAGTTTTAAGTGTTAAAGATTTGATGTTATATGTAAAAAAACACAAAATTCAAAAAACCCCTTTTTCAGAGTTTGAGATAGATGAATTTTTGCGTGATATTCAAAAAAGTATAGATCTTGATATATCTCGTCGTTTTACAAATGCCACAGTTGATGAAAACTTTTTAATGAGTGGAGTTGATGAAGCTATAGATACACTTGTAAAAGATAACTCTGTGATGCTTATAGCGTTAGAAGATATAATGTCAAATATAGAGTTGATGTTAAAAGAGGAAAATGCAGGGAGTTCAAGTAAACTTGTAACGCTTGGGTTGCTTGAAAAAGAGGGATATTATATATCTCTTAGTAAAAATAGATACTCAATGATAGAGAAAAAATTTAAAAAAGATGAAAACTTTAAAGAGTTTGTAGTTAAAAAACTTACAAATAATGTAAAAATAACTTCAGAATTTACAGATAATTTATCAGATAAGATTATGAAAAATCGTCGTAAAATTATAGTACTTCTAAAAGATAGATATATCCAACTTCAAGCCACTTATGAGAGACGATATGCACTTTTGTTTGATAGGATCATAGCTTATGTAGCTGATTTAGATGTTGGTGTTAGTTCATCTAAAGTTGCTCAAAATTATAATCATGCTAGACCTATGATAATTGAAGTAAAAGATGATGATAATTTTATGCAACTTATGCAACTTCGCCATCCACTCATAGAGATTCAAGAGAGTGGGGGGATATATGTACCAAATGATGTAGTTATGGGTAGTCGCAATTATATGGATTTGCCACATCCAACCACTGTGATGTTAGATGTAGATGTGCACGATGGACACGATATAAATGGTGTTTTGCTTTATGGAATAAATTCAAGTGGAAAATCATCTTTGATGAAAAGTATAGGGATAGCTACACTTATGGCTCAAAGTGGATTTTTTGTATCGGCCTCAGTTATGAAGTTTTCCCTTTTTAACTCCCTCTTTACAAGAATTGTTTCGCGTGATAATCTCGCTAAAGGTCTTTCAACATTTGCAGTTGAGATGTTAGAGATGAAAAATATATTTAACCGTGCAACTCTTCGCTCACTTGTTTTAGGTGATGAGATAAGTCATGGAACAGAAACGCTCTCAGGTGTCTCTATAGTAGCCTCAGCTATCATAAAACTTGCAAAACTTCGCTCACTCTTTTTATTTGCAACACATCTGCATCAACTCTCAACCATGAAAGAGATAACTTCTCTTGATAATGTTGTAGATTTACATCTAAGTGTTGAGTATGATGAAGAAAAAGATGCACTTATTTTTAATAGAATTTTACAATCAGGTAGTGGAAGTAGTATATATGGTTTAGAATTTGCAAAATCTCTTCACATGGATGATGAATTTTTAGATATAGCAAATAAAATTCGTAAACGTTTAGCAAAAGATTTTGATGAGTTAGAGCTTCTTGTAAAGAAAAAAACCAGTAAATACAACAAAAATTTATATGTAACAAAATGTGTAATTTGTGGAGCAATTGCAGATGATGTTCATCATATAAATAACCAAAGTTTAGCAAATAGAGCAGGTTTTATAGAACACTTTCATAAAGACTCTAAACACAATTTAGTGCCATTATGTAAAGAACATCACAACAAAATTCATGATGGTAAAATAAAAGTAGATGGTTTTGTAATGACTTCCAAGGGTTTAGAGTTAAAGTATGAAGAGCAAATATCTAAGCCAAAAGTTGTTGAGTTAAAAGAGCCAGAGATAAACAAGCCAAAAGAAAACAATAGTTCAGACTTTGTTTTAGATGATTGGGATTAGGTAGATAAATATGTATAAGTTATTTTTTATTTTATTTTTAAATAGTGCAGTTTATGCTGCATATACAAACTGTGAATTTATAAATAAAAATTATGAAGAGGTGTGTGAATCCCTAATAAAAAAAGGGGTTTCATATGATTATGTTAATAAGTTTTTACTCTCTAAAAAAGCAAAAGATTATGATGAGGTAAGTTGGAAGTACTTACAGCCAAATAAAATTAAAACACATAGAAAAAATGAAAAAAAAGCAAATAATACTTTATTGCCACATGTTCCAAAAATAGTAAAACATCTAAAAAAATATGCCTATGTATATGATTTTACAGAAAAAGAGTTTGGTGTAAACCGTGAGATAGTAGCATCTATACTCATGAAAGAGACTGCACTTGGTATGATAGAGTTAAAACATGATGCTTTTAATGTTTCTAACACCATAGTAGTAAAAAATAAATCACACTCATCAAGGGGAAAGTGGTTAACTAAGATGGGAAAATCAAATATGGTATCTATTATAAGTTACTGTTACAAAAATGCTCTTGAGCCAGAAGAGTGCAATCTTCCAAGCTCATACGCAGGAGCAATAGGGATACCTCAATTTATGCCAAATAATTTTAAATATGTGCAAGGTTTTAAAAGAAAAATAGCTGATTTAAATAATATGGAAGATGCTATCGTCTCAGCTAGTAAATTTTTAAACAAAAGAGCTTCTTTTAAAAAACTAATAGATTGGAAAAAATTATCAAATATTGAAAAAATTGAATCTGATTGGTATAATTTTGAATTGGAGTTTAATAACTCATCATTAGTATATGAAGCAAGCAAAAGAGACAACAAAGCTTATAAATGTTTTTTATGCAAAAAAGAAAAATATCAATATTTAAGAAAATATTCTAAAAAAATCATGAGATATAATAACTCTTCAAACTATGCAATAGGAGTTATACGCTTGGCATATGAAAGTCATGTTCAGTTGGTTAAGTAAATAAACTTTTTATTTTAGATGTAATTTTAACTATAAATTCTATATTTATACCTAAAATTTTATCTTTTGAACTAGTATTTTTCAAGTAATCTACTATATCTTTATTTCCAAACATAGTTGCATATATAATTGCATTTGTATCACTCTTAGCACCATTTTCAATCAATAGTTTTACCATCTCTAAATTGCCTTTAAAACAAACTCCCTCAAGTGGAGTTTGTCCTCTTTGATTGACTTTATCTATATCAGCACCATAACTAAGAAGCATTTTAGAGGTTTCAAGATTTCCATTATATGTTGCAAGCATAAGTAAAGAGTCATCTTTGTGTGTACAGAGGTTAGAGCTAAGTCCATATTTTAGCATCGACTCTAGTTCTTGTGTATCTCCATCTCTTGCAAAGTCTAATGCCATCATTTGAAGCTCGGCATATCTCTTTTCTTCTTCTTGTGATATTTGCATATTAACTTAAAGCTTTTCTTACACCCGCTGCATAATCTGAACTAATTTGCTCAAAAAGTGTTAATTGTTTATCTATAATTTTAGAAGGAACACCATCCATAGCAGCTGCTATATTTGAAAAAAGTTGATTTTTTTGATTTTCATCCATAAGGTTAAATAGATCTCTAGCTTGGTAAAAATGATCATTACCTAAATTTCTGTCATACCTTGCAGCATCTCCCTCTAATTTATAAGGTGGCTCTAAATATTGTGCATCCTCTTTTGCTCCACCAAAACTGTTTGGTTCATATGAAAGTCTGGCTTTTTTATCTATATCTTCAAAGTTCATAGAACCATCTTTATGGTATGTATTTACTTCATTTAATGGTTTGTTAATTGGTAATGCTTCATAGTGTGTTCCAACTCTATATCTTTGAGCATCAGGGTAAGCAAAACCTCTTGCTTGTAACATTTTATCAGGAGATAAACCAATTCCAGGAACTGTATTTGATGGTGAAAATGATGCTTGTTCAACCTCATTAAAATAGTTATTTGGATTTTTGTTTAGTTCTAAAACACCAACATCTATAAGTGGGTACTCTTTTTGTGACCAAACTTTTGTTAAATCAAATGGATTATCTTTGTGATTCTTTGCTTGTTTTTCACTCATAACTTGTATTTTTAAATCCCATTTTGGAAAATCATTGTTTTCTATAGCTTCATATAGATCTTTTTGAGAACTTTCCCTATCGTTTGCTATAACTTGATTTCCCTCTTCATTTGTCATATTTTGGATACCTTGTTGAGTTTTAAAATGAAACTTAACCCAGGTTCTTTCGTTGTTATTATTTATAAAACTATATGTGTGTGAGCCAAAACCATGCATATGTCTATAATCCGTTGGTAAACCACGATCTGAAAATAAAATAGTTATTTGGTGTAAAGATTCTGGTGTAAGTGACCAAAAATCCCACATAGCAACAGGGTTTCTCATGTTTGTTCTAGGGTCTCTTTTTTGTGTATGTGCAAAGTCTGGAAACTTATATGGATCTGCTACAAAAAATACAGGGGTATTATTTCCAACCAAATCCCAGTTCCCCTCTTGGGTATAAAACTTGATAGCAAACCCTCTTACATCTCTCTCTGCATCTGCTGCTCCTCTCTCCCCAGCAACTGTTGAAAATCTTAAAAATAAAGGTGTTTTCTTTCCAACTTCACTAAATATATCTGCTTTTGTGTACTTTGTAATATCATGTGTAACAGTTAATATTCCATGCGCACCTGAACCTTTTGCATGCATAGTTCTCTCTGGAATTCTTTCTCTATTTTGATGAGCAAGTTTTTCTATTAAATAGTAATCTTGCATCAATAATGGACCTCTTTCACCTGCTGTTAAAGCATCTTGATGACTACCTACTGGTTCACCTGCAGTTGTTGTTAGTTTTTTCATTATATTCTCCTATAATTTCTTTCTGTACATATTGTATTGAATTAAACTTAAAGGATAATAATTATCCACTAATAATAAAATTATCTAAAGTAAGCAACTGATTTTCTTTAGTTTATTTAGGAATTAAATTTTATTTTGTATCTACCTTTATTAATCAAAAATATCATGTAGTTTTTTGCCACTTTGTATATCGGAGTGAACTTTTCCCCACTCATCATTTTTGATATTTTGTTTTAATTTTGTTAGTTCATTTTCAAATAACTCTATAGCTTCAAGTAAGTTATCTTTGTTTTGACGAAAAATATCTTCCCACATATTTGGTGAACTTTTAGCAAGACGGCTCATAGAGCGAAAACCACCAGCTGCTAATGCTAAAATATTGTTTTTATTTTCTTGATTCATAACTGTATTTGCTAGTGAATAAGAGATAGCATGGGGCATATGAGAGATAAATGCGGCATGACGGTCATGTTCCTCCGCACCCATAAAATATTTTTTCATCCCTAAGGTTTTAAAAATTTTTTTAGCTACTGTTTGTTGATGTTCTCCACTATCTTCTAAGTTACATAAAACTACAACTCTATTAGTGTAGAGACCTTCTATAGCTGCACTAGGCCCAAAATTTTCTGTACCTGTCATTGGGTGAGTAGCTACGAAATTTTTTCTTATTTGAGGAGGAACAGAAGCGACTATTTTTGATTTTGTACTTCCTAAATCAATAATGGTAGTATCTTCACTAACTCCCACTAAACTATCCATTACACGAATCAAACTATCAACAGGGATAGCCAAAAAGATAACATCACAATTTTTAACTTCGTTAATATCAATTATTTTGTCTACTAAGTTGAGTTTTATTGCTTGCTTTTGATGCTCTTTATTGTGATCATACCCTACAACACTATCTATAAAATTAATTTTTTTTAAACTTAATGCTAATGAGCCACCCATTAGACCAAGTCCGATAATTGCTATATTCATATATTTCTCATTTTGCTATAAATTAAGCAAAGTTTACCAAAGATTAACCTCATAAAAGGTAAAATCATTTTTTATTTTATAAGTATTGGATATTAATGAGAATTTACTTAGTTATATTGCTAATTTTTTTAACAACAAATATTTTTGCGCAAACAATTAAGAGTATAAAATACGATGGTGTTGTCCATATATCTGAATCAGTAGCACTTAGGATGTTAGATTTCCAAGCGGGTGACGATATTGATGAAGAGCAGATTGATAAAGCTATAAAAACCTACTTTAAGCAAGGTTATTTTACTGATATATATGCTGAAGTTAAAGATGAAATTTTAACTTTTTATTTTACAGAAAAACCATTAATTTCTGTGGTTGAATTAAAAGGTTATAAAGATGATGATAATGAAATTAAAACAAATGTAATTAGAATTAAAAGAGGATCACTTTATGATGAAAAAAAGCTTCAAGCAGCAAAAAAAAGGTTGATTGGGGTTATAGGACAAGATGGAAAAATTGATTCAGTAGTAGAGATTCAAACAGAGCATCTTGAAAATGGAAGTGTAAAAGTTACCTTTTTTGCTAATGAAGGTGAAGAGATAATTATAAATAAGTTGAGCTATAGTGGTATAAGCGGTTTACAAGAGGATGATTTTGATGAAGTTATAGCAAATAAGGAGGCTCAGTGGATGGGTTGGCTTTATAGCAGAAACGATGGCAAGATGAAACTTCAAGATTTAGGATACGATTATCTTCGTATTCGTGACTTGTATATGAGATACGGATATTTAGATGCAGAGGTGGAAAGACCATTTGTAAAAACAGATTTTCATAACTATACTGCAACAATGAGTTACCAAATAAAAGAGGGCGATGTATATAATATCAACAAAATATCTATATCTCAAACTAAAGAAGTTACCAAAGAACAAGCTATTAGAGAGGTGATAGCTCTAAAGGTAGACGAACCTTTTAATATTAACACATTTCGTGAGGATGCTCAGCGAATAAAAATTCTTATTTCAGATTATGGTTATGCATTCGCTCAAGTTATTCCAGATTTGAAAAAAAATGAAAAAAACAATACAGCTGAAGTGATTTTTAGAATTATCCCTGGTGAAAAAGTTAAAATTAGAAATGTTTTAATTTCTGGAAATTTACGCACATTAGATAGAATAATTAGACGAGAAATATATCTAGGTCCAGGAGATATGTATTCTTTAACAGACCTAATAGACTCAAGAAATGCATTAGGTCGTCTTGGTTTTTTTGATGGTCAAACTATTGAAGAAAAGCGTATAGATAACAAAACCATGGATTTGATTATTAAGGTTAAAGAAGCTTCAACTGGAAATATTCAACTTGGTGGTGGTTATGGTTCATATGGTGGTTTCCTTGTAAATGTTGGTGTAAATGATAGAAATATATGGGGCTCTGGAATAGATGTAGGGCTTCAAGTCGAAAAATCAGAAACTACACAAAATTATTCGTTTAATATATCAAATAAAAAATTAAATGATAGTGATTTTAGTGGAAATTTTTCAATCTTTCATTCATCTTACCAATACAACGATTATACTGTAAATACTGATGGTGTCTCAATTGGTACAGGATATAAATTTACAAGATTTATTAGTGGTTACTTAGGTTATAGTTATTCAAAAAATAATTATGAATTAGATGAAGATTTTGATGATGGTGGATTTGGATTTTTCTTTGAGGGTTATGCGAAGAGTTCTTTATCAATTAGTGTTTCTTTTGACAATACTGATGATTATTACCTTCCTCGTGAAGGTTTTGTATTTAGTCAAAAGTTTGAAAAATCAGGACTTGGATCAGAAGCTAATTATTTTAAATCTCGTACAAAATTTTCAAAATATAATGGCTTAGAAGATTATATTGGGTTTGATGCTATCTTTAGGTATAAAGCAAGATATAATTATGTTGCTGATAATGGATATTTGCCAGTAGCAGAGCGTTTTTATATGGGTGGGATTAGATCTGTTCGTGGGTACGAATCATACTCTTTATCTCCAATAATTACTGAAGAAGATGGAACAGTTAGACGAGTTGGTGGCAAGCAAACATTTTCCAATTCACTTGAGATTAGTTTACCATTAGTTCCAAAAGCTAAGATGCGCATTGTTGGTTTTGTGGATTGGGGATTTATTGGTAACGATAGTATTACTGAGTATTCGCGTGGTGGATATGGAGCTGGATTAGAATGGTTTTCTCCTGTTGGACCAATTCAGCTTATGTTTGCACAACCTTTAAATAAACAAGATGGAGATAAAACATCATCATTTGAATTTACTATGGGACAAAGGTTTTAACC
>JAMOMX010000177.1 GCA_027066935.1 Sulfurimonas sp.
CTTTAATATATGGACATAAATATGGTGTTTTCGTTCTTTTTTTATCTTGGCTGCCAATTGTAGGAGATCCTATAACATTAGTTGCGGGTTTATTTAGAATTAATTTTCTTACCTTTATCTTAATAGCAGGTAGTGCAAGATTTTTAAGATATTACTTTTTAACTTTTTTGGTATAATAATTATAATAAATAAATTTTTGATGAGATAAAATGAAAATAAAATATACAGCAATTGTATCTATTCTAGTGTTGTCTATATTTACAGTAATCTTTTATGGGTATAGATGGAATGAAATAAATAATGAAACAGATAAATTTAATAACATAAAACACTTAACAGTAGAGTTGAAATTTATTAGTTCTGCCCAAAATGTAGATATTAATGAATTTTTAACCAACTACTTAAAAACTTTACACAAGCTTGATGATAAAACTTTATATTTATTAGCAAATAAAATTAAAATAAAAAATGAGCTTAATAAAAACAATATAAATTTGGAACTAAAAAATATATATCTATATGTTACAACAAAGCTAAAAGAGTTAAAAGAAGGGGTAGACACTATTAGCAGGGCACTTTTTTTTAGTGTTATATTTTTAATTATTTTTGGTTTAATTATATACCTTAAAGAGGTAATGTCAAGTAATAAATTTGCAAAACTAAAGAATGAACTTCAACAATTTGTAGATGCACTAAATGAGAGTGCAATAATCTCAAAAACAAATGCAAAAGGAAAAATAACATATGTTAATGAAAGATTTTGTAAAATGTCTGGATATAGTTCCAAAGAGTTAATTGGGCATACTCATAACATTGTTAGACATCCAGACACACCAAGAACTTTGTTTAAAGAGTTATGGCAAACTATAAAAAGTAAAAAAATATTTAGAGGACTTATAAAAAATCTTAAAAAAGATGGTGGGATTTATTATGTGGATGTTGTGATAATTCCACTTTTAGATATTGAGGGCAATATTTCTGAATATCTAGCTATTAGATATGATGTTACGGAGTTGATAAAGAGTAGAGATAGAGCAATAATAGCTGAAAAATCAAAGGGTGAATTTTTATCAAATATGTCACATGAGCTTCGCACACCTTTAAACTCTATAAATGGGTTTGCCGCTATTTTGCAAAGAACAATTGTAGATGATAAACATCTAAGTTATCTACAAAATATTAAAGATTCATCAGACCACTTAATAGGGTTAATAAATGACATCTTAGATCTTTCAAAACTTCAAAGTGGTAAATTTACTATAGATTATCATAATTTCGACTTTTATAAAAAAATTAATCTACTTACAAAAAGATTTGATGCTCAACTTATGAAAGCAAATTTGACATTAAAACTTGAGTTAAATCCAAACACAAAAATAGTTTTAAAAGGGGATTGGCTTAGAATCTCTCAAATAATTACAAACTTAATATCAAATGCAATAAAATTTACCCCTGCTACAAAAGAGATAGTATTAAGTGCTAGTTATGAAGATCATTCTTTAAAGCTTATAGTAAAAGATAGCGGTATTGGTATGAGCGAGGAAGCTCAAAAGAAAATTTTTAAACCATTTGAGCAAGCTGATAGCTCCACTACAAGAGAATATGGAGGAACTGGACTTGGTTTAAGCATAGTACTAAATCTAGTTGAACAAATGAATGGAGATATTAAACTTTTAAGTAAAGAAGGGCAGGGTAGTAAATTTGAAATTACTATCCCTTTAGAGCAAGTGCAAACTGCTCAAGATGAAACGCAAGTACAAGAGATAACAGAGCATGAAAAATTAGATGCACATATATTGATAGCTGAGGATAACAAAACCAATCAGATGCTTATTGGAATTTTAGTAGATGAGTTAGGGCTCACTTATAAAATAGCAAACGATGGTGATGAAGCAGTTGATATGTTTGCTAAAGAAAAATTTGATTTAGTTTTGATGGATGAAAATATGCCAAATTTAAATGGTATAGAGGCGATGAAAAAGATTCATAGTTTATATGGAGATTCTATCCCAATAGTTGCATTAACTGCAAATGCTATGAGTGGAGATAAAGAAAAATTCTTAAAGGCTGGAATGAGTGGGTATATCCCAAAGCCAATAGATAATGAAGAGTTGTATAGAGTCTTAAAAACTTTATTAAAAAAATAGGGAATTAGATGAGAAGAGATATTTTAGTTATAGGCGCTGGTGGTGCTGGTTTAGTAGCTGCGTTAAATGCGCATGAAAAAGGGGCTAATGTTACGATAATTACGAAAGATTATCCAACAAGAAGTCAAACATCTATGGCTCAGGGAGGAATTAATGCAGCCCTTGGTAATGCAGGAGAGGATAGCGTTAAAGATCATGTAGCAAATACTCTAAAATCTGCTCAAGGGATTGCAAATGAAGATGCTATTAATTATCTATGTTCTCGTGCCCCACAGGCAGTTGAGTGGTTAAATAGTATTGGTGTGCAATTTAGCAGAACAAAAGATAGTAAAATTGCTCAAAGAACTTTGGGTGGTGCATCTGCTCCTCGTGCTTGTTATGCACAAGATTATACAGGATTAAAAATTTTACATACTCTTTATGACAGAGTCTTAGCATGTGGTATTGAGATTTTAAGTGATAGATATTTGCTTGATTTAGTTAAAACTGAAGATGAAAAATCTGTTTGTGGTGTTAGTGTTTTAAACAAACGAACGGGAGAGGTTGAGGTTTATGAAAGCAAAGCTGTTATTTTAGCTACAGGTGGATATGCAAGAGTTTAT
>JAMOMX010000178.1 GCA_027066935.1 Sulfurimonas sp.
CATATCTACGCTCATACCAATCAGCTATAGCTTTTAAAAGTTTAGGGATACCTTTGCTTGTTGAATAACCATGAGTTTTAGTTTTTTTGGCTGATTCTACTAGTTTTTCACGAATATGTTCAGGTGTATCACCATCTGGGTTTCCCATAGAAAAATCTATAACATCTTTTCCAGCACGACGCTCTGCCATCTTGATATCATTTACTTCTGCAAATACATACTTTGGAAGTCTTTCAACTCTATTAAACTTTATCTCATCAAACAAGAGAGTTCCTTTATCGTGGAAACTGTTTTAGGCAATACATTTTTATTTGTAAAAATATAGCTCCAAAAACAAGAAGTTTCCTCTGTTTAAATTATTGATGCAATTTTAGCCAAATAAATTAAATATTAGATTATCTCGAGCCAATCGGCATTAAAAGTAAGACATCTTTAATGTTTTTAAGTGTATAAATATCAGATATTTTTATATATTTTGCACTCTGGGGAATTTGCAAAAGCATTTTTCTACGCCTAGAATCTTCTTTTACTACTTTTAAAAGACGCAAAGAGCTATCAAAATATGTAATATATGGATACCAACTATTTCTTCTTGAACTCAAAATTTTTAACTCTTTTATCATTGATACATCTAACCAATATGAATATAATGAACGCTGAAGTTCAACCTCTTGTCCATCTTGTAGTATTTCTACATCTAAATAAGCATCTCTCATATCTATACTAAAGGTCCACTCTTGTAGATTGATTTTAGTTATATCTACAATACTTGAGCCACTGCTTTTTAACTCTTTTTGAAGTATTTGTGGATCTGTTACATACTCTGCTTTTAAGGTTATTGACCAAGTAAAACCTGTTTCATCTAGTTTTGACTCTTTTGTTATATATCTATAATAACCCATATTTCTTAATGTATCACCCATAATTTTTACAAAAAATAGAGGGTTATCGCTTGTATGAAAATTGAGCCTAAGCTCACTTGGTTTTTCAAAGTATAACTCTAAAAGACCATCATCTTTTAACTTACGCACAATCTTTAAAGAATCAACTCTATTATCTACAATATATGATAACTCATTAAAAAGAATTGTATTAATATATGATTTATTATCTACATAAACTTGTGTTGGTAAAAATGATTTTATTTTTAAATCTAACATCTCCCTATTGGACTCAACATCTGAGACTTGCTCTTGGACAATATTAGCAAAACAAAGTGTGAAAAAAAAAGAAATCGTAAATACGATTTTTACCATTTTACACCTTTAGATAAAACTAAAAAATCTTGATAAGTTAATTTTTTCAATTCACCATTTTTATACTCAAAACGCATATTTTTATGAGTATTATATTTATTTATCTTATCGCCAATCTCAAAGTTAACACTTCCATGTCCAAGAGCAAAAATCCAATGCCCATTTGGATCAAGTTCAAATTCATCACTAAAAGTTTTTTGATATTTTTTATTTGTATTTAAATCTATATAACCCATCCATAACATCTCATTTGGTGTAATTTTAAGTACCCTCGGAGTTATTTTTGGAGCTACTATTGGAGCTATCTCCTCCTCTTGTATAACAGGTTCAGATACCTCTGTTTTAGTAACTATATTTTGTGTTGGTTGTGTTGGCTGTATTATTTTTTCATTATCTATGTTTTGTGTAGTTTCTATGCTATTTTCATTATCTATATTCTGTGTAATTTGTGTACTATTTTCATTATCTATTTTTGGAGTGGTTTTTGATTCTTGTGTTATAAATAAATTATTTATAACTACTATTAAAATCAATAGAGCTATCATTACATAGTATTTTGTATACGATTTTTTTCTTTGAGCAACTACAAATGAGTTTTTAACAACTTCATCATTACCACCCTCCTCTTCACTCTCCTTAAAGTACGCTTTTGCTTCATCTCTTAAAACATCTAAATTTATAGAATATTCACGCTCTAAAATAGATATAAAACCAAGATATTGAATCTTATTCATTTTTGTAAATTTTTTATTTACTATAGAGTGGGCATGCCCTTTTTGTATATGTGTTTGCTCATGAATTTTTTGAGCACCTATCTCTTTTAATCTCTCAAAACCATCACTCATCTCTCATCCTATCCATCAAAATTGCTCCTGCTACACTTACATTTAAACTATCAAATTTATGTGACATATTTATACTAACAATCTCGTCTACTTTAGATCTAACACGAGATGATAAGCCATCACCTTCACTGCCTAATACTAAACATCTTTTTTGCTTTATTTTTATATCTCTTATATCTGTTCCATCCATATCTGCGCCATAAATTGTAAATCCAGATGTTTTTAAATCATTTACTACATTATGAATATTATGCTCTATACTAAAAGGGATATCAAAAAGAGAGCCTGTACTTGTTCTAATAATTGCCTCAAGTGGAAGTTTTTTAACCCCACATACAACTATTGCATCAACTCCCAATGCATATGCACTTCTTACTAGTGCGCCAATGTTTCCAACATCAGTAAGTGATGACAACACTAAAACAAAATTTTTATCTAAAAATGATTTAAAATCATCTAATCTAAACTCATCTACTTCAGCTAGTATCCCTTGATGCAGTGCATTTTTACACATCTTTCCTGCTGCATCAGGTGGAATTCTTTTAACTTCAAAATCCATCTTCATAAATTTTGCATAATCTTTTTTATCTATCTCTTTTGCTAAGTAAAGAGTCTTGATTTTTGATGGATAATTTTTAATAATATAGT
>JAMOMX010000179.1 GCA_027066935.1 Sulfurimonas sp.
CATAATAGATAGAGGTAGGATGATGCTCTTTTGGTGTTTTATATGCTTCAATATTTAAATACTCCTGGGCAACCAAAGGTGTAAAGGAGAGAGAAAAGATAATTAATAATACTCTTTTTGCTTTCATGGTTAAACTCTTTTAGTTTTAGGCATGATAACATAATTTTAATTTGTAAATATTAATGGCTTATAGTAGCTACACTCTCGTATCTTGTTGCACGATTTAACCAATAACTAGCAGTTTCAGTATTTTTTTTAACACCATAACCATTGTTATACATAACACTTAAATTTTGCTGTGCCATCTTGTTTCCAGAATTGGCTGAATTTTCAAAAAATACAACTGCTGATTTAAAGTCACCTCTTTCTAATGCTTCCATACCATTTTCTAAATCTCCAGCTTGTATTGTAACTGCTACTATTAATGCTAATAAAATCGTTTTCATTTGACTATTCCTATGTTTTGATATTAGCAATATCGACACATATTTAAAAGGCTTTAATAAAAATATAAATAATTTGATTTATATTAAAAATCGTACTTTAATACAGCCTCCATTCCCTCTTTATCTAAAAGTTTGATAAGATTTGTTGCACCCTTCTTACCGCTAATCTCTCCCATAGTAACTACAAATCGTTTGTTCAAATTGATACGATTTTCATTTAGTAGCTTTGTAACAAAATCATATAAAAGTTTAGTAGGATTATTTGTCTCTTCCATGACAAAAAGGGGATGTATTCCCCATACTAAACTTAGACGGCGGTTTGTTTTCAAAGAGTGTGAAATGGCATAGATATTCTCTTTAGGACGGTATCTTGATAATGCCTGAGCACTGCATCCTGAAGATGTAAAGGCTACTAATGCCTCTTTATGAAGGTTTGATGAGAGTTGTACTGCTGCTTTTGCTATTGCATCTGAATCATTTTGAGGTTTAAAATCTTTTTCAAAAGGGTAATCTTTCTCTACATCTTTTATAGTGTCGTGAAGCACTTCAACAGCTTGCAAAGGAAACTTTCCGATAGTTGTTTCATCACTAAGCATAACTGCATCTGTACCATCATAAACAGCATTTGCAATATCGCTTACTTCTGCTCTTGTTGGAAAAGGGTTGTCTTTCATAGATGTAAGCATCTGAGTTGCTGTGATAGAAGGTTTATTTGCTACATTTGCAACTTGGATAATATGTTTTTGGATGCGAGGCAGTTTTGTCACACCAAACTCTGCACCTAAATCACCACGAGCGACCATCACTCCATCACTAACTTCTAAAATATCATCTAAATTTTCTATAGCTTCTGCTGTCTCAATTTTAGAAACTATCATTGGATTAAAATTATACTTTTTGCAGATATCTTTGGCTTTTAAAATATCTTGCCTATTTTGTACAAATGATAATGCAACTATATCTATATCCTCTTTTGAACCAAACTCTAAATCCTCTTCATCTTTTTTCGTTATTGCAGAGATAGAAATCTTTGTTTTTGGAAAGTTTACCCCTTTATGAGAAGTTAATTCTCCATCATTTAAAAGTTTTAGATGCAAGTTATCATCATCCTTATCTATAACAACAGTTCTTATCGTACCATCAGCAAAAAAGACTTCATCTGAGATATTTACCATATCTATAATATCAGGATAAGAGATATCCAGAACTTTATGGTTTTTCAAATCTTTTCTTTTTGAAAGAATAAGAGTTTCACCTTTTGCAAGTTTCAAAACACCATCAATCTTACCAATACGAACTTTAGGTCCAGAGATATCTTGCAAAATCGCCACCTCTTTTCCAAGCTCTTTTGAAGCTTGTCGTATCTTTTGAATACTCTGTTTGTGAACTATATGACATCCGTGAGAGAAGTTTAATCTTATGACATTTACCCCTTTTAAAATCAATGCTTTAATCATCTCTAAATCTGAAGTTGAAGGTCCTAGGGTAATAACTATCTTTGTTTTTCTCATATGTATACTTCCTATTTTATTATACTTTTTTATTTAAATCGACTAAATTATAACATAGTTTAATAAGTATCATGATTGGTATACTATGGTAATTAAAAACAATTTTAGCTATACTTGTAAATATCAATAAAAAATAAGGATGGGCAACTATGCAAAGACGAGATTTATTTAAAATAGCAGGTGTTAGTGCGGTGGCATTAGCGGTTGGAACTAATGCGAATGCAACAACCACTGATGCATCCCAAAGGGGAACAAAGGCAATTAGAGCAAAATCATCTGGTAAGAGAGTTGTTATTATAGGTGGTGGTTTTGGTGGTTTAACAATTGCAAAACAACTTAGAAAAAAAGATTCTAGTATTGAAGTTATAGTCCTTGAAAAAAGAGCTATATTTATGTCTTGTCCTTATAGCAACACTTATCTTGGTGGATTAAAAGGTATAAACTTAGAAATGCTTACTAGAGATTTTTATGCTCCTGCAAATACATATGGATATGAATTTATCCAAACAGAAGTAACCTCAATTAACAGAGATAAAAAGATAGTATCTACAACAAATGGTACAATTGACTATGATATTTTAGTACTTTCTCCTGGAATTGCGTATGATTATAAGAGACAATTTCCAAAATGGAGTGTCGAAAAAATTAGCCATATTTCAAAAACTTGTCCAGCAGCTTTGATTCCTGGAAGCGATCACTTAGCACTAAAAAGAGAACTTTCAGATATGGATGATGGAGATGTTATAGTTATACCACCTGCAAAAGGAAAGTATAGATG
>JAMOMX010000180.1 GCA_027066935.1 Sulfurimonas sp.
ATCCATCACATAGCCGAAAAGTTCCTCATACTGCGGTTGTAACTGCATCTGAACCGCGGCTGCCGTCTTAGCAAACGGAAGATTTTTTTGGGTGTAGATGAGCTCCGTATTGCGCACTTTGGCGGTGTAATAGTCTTGATCATGCGGCACCACATCGGCGGCATGGGCGTAACTTACCAAAGCAAGCAAAGCAGTGAAAAACCGTTTTAACATATGTGAGACCCTTTAAAAGAAACCTGTTGCATTATAGCATTAAACCGTGCTGGTAGGATGGGGTTATTATGGTTTAAACATATTAATGTCTAAATCTTTTAAACTTCTGTAATGTTTCGTATACGTAGTACCTATGAGGCTATTAGAACGCTACAGTTGTATATGTAAATTATTAGTGCTTAAGGCGGAAAACCCTAGAGGTAAGGAATTTAAATACAACATTTGTACATGTAAATCATAAGAGCGTACCGTTGCCGGTGATGGGGAACGTAAATTTAAATACAACATTTGTACATGTAAATCAAGTCTACAGTATCATTAAAGTGAAAAGGGGCTCTATCATTTAAATACAACATTTGTACATGTAAATCGGCGGTTTTATATTCCCTTTAAGAGCGGGTTTCCATTTAAATACAACATTTTTACATGTAAATCAAAAAATAGAGACTTAACCAATATCTTCTTAACATATTTAAATACAACATTTGCACATGTAAATCAACGACATTTCTACCGCTGTGGTTGGCGTTTGGGAATTTAAATACAACATTTGTACATGTAAATCTGCTCTTAAAAAGCGTAAAAAGCTACCGTATCAAAATTTAAATACAACATTTGTACATGTAAATCGCTGTTGGTGGTGCGTTTGCGTATGCTATAAAAAGATTTAAATACAACATTTGTACATGTAAATCACAGCTTCATCGACTTTATAAGAAAAAAGCAAGTGAATTTAAATACAACATTTGTACATGTAAATCATCCAGTGCCTATTTTCAATGGAAAGTATACCTTAATTTAAATACAACATTTGTACATGTAAATCGTCTTTACAGTATTTCTTTTTTGCTTTTCCACCTGATTTAAATACAACATTTGTACATGTAAATCAGTCTGTTAAACTTGCCGTTATGTTTGGTGTAAAATTTAAATACAACATTTGTACATGTAAATCTTCCTTACACCATTTCCCCAATTACCCTCAAAGAGTATTTAAATACAACATTTGTACATGTAAATCCTGCAATGGCCCTATACCTATACTCAATATATTAAATTTAAATACAACATTTGTACATGTAAATCGGAGTATGAGGTGGCAACAATTCCTCAAGGAAGCAGATTTAAATACAACATTTGTACATGTAAATCTCCGATCTAGTTGCGTCGTAGGTGAATGTCCCACCTATTTAAATACAACATTTGTACATGTAAATCTCAAGCACATCACCTACGGCACTCGCATCGTCAAAATTTAAATACAACATTTGTACATGTAAATCGGACATTGACGGTAAAGATGCTATTGTCGCAACTCCATTTAAATACAACATTTGTACATGTAAATCGCTTTGTATAATTCACTGCTTAAAAAATACTCATATTTAAATACAACATTTGTACATGTAAATCTATGTCTCCGTCTGCGTCTTTAGGGTAGCCTTCAGCATTTAAATACAACATTTGTACATGTAAATCCTCGTACGTTCGTTTCTCTTGAGGTGTATAGAAAGCATTTAAATACAACATTTGTACATGTAAATCTACGTAACCCATTCCTAGAATAAATTTAGACTCGAATTTAAATACAACATTTGTACATGTAAATCCTGGCGTCGGTGACCCGAAAAAATCTTGTTCAGGCGATTTAAATACAACATTTGTACATGTAAATCCTATTCATGTTTTTCCACTGTGTTGTATCTGTTGGATTTAAATACAACATTTGTACATGTAAATCCAAAATCTATTGCAACTATTCGTATTTCTTTAGCTGATTTAAATACAACATTTGTACATGTAAATCTTCTCATGATATTGCTGAACCTGATTATTTTAAAGAATTTAAATACAACATTTGTACATGTAAATCCCAACTATTGCAGACGTAGCTTTTATTACAGGTATTGATTTAAATACAACATTTGTACATGTAAATCTTATTCGCTTTCTCTTTAATGGCTTCTAACTCCTATTTAAATACAACATTTGTACATGTAAATCTCGCTCTAAAAGTCAAAGAAGCACTTAAAAGATCGGATTTAAATACAACATTTGTACATGTAAATCAAAATCGTATTCGAAATGAACCGAGACTTCTTCGAATTTAAATACAACATTTGTACATGTAAATCACAGTACGCCTGCCATTACGTATGCGAGCGTTATGAATTTAAATACAACATTTGTACATGTAAATCTTTGTGCTTGATTCGATAGAGTGCCTTCTACGTCTATTTAAATACAACATTTGTACATGTAAATCGTGTCGAATGTAGTCATTTTACGCCGCCGTTTCAGATTTAAATACAACATTTGTACATGTAAATCTACAGGAACAAAATATTACTTCTCTACAAGTGGAAGATTTAAATACAACATTTGTACATGTAAATCTGCGTATTAACGGAAACTTCCAAACTGCAAAAGAAAATTTAAATACAACATTTGTACATGTAAATCAAAATATCGGTCTAGCGAACATGACGGTTGAAGGATTTAAATACAACATTTGTACATGTAAATCCTACTTAAACAAAACTGGATACCAAAACTAAAAGGATTTAAATACAACATTTGTACATGTAAATCTGCATTTGTGTACTGTTTGCTTGTAGTAGCCCTGCTATTTAAATACAACATTTGTACATGTAAATCCTAGCAGTATCCCTTTAAGCTCATCAAGCTTGCTATTTAAATACAACATTTGTACATGTAAATCCTCTTTAGGAATTTTTTTGTAAGAGACATCATCTATTTAAATACAACATTTGTACATGTAAATCCACTTCCATTACCACCACAACTAATAGCAGTTGAAATTTAAATACAACATTTGTACATGTAAATCTACCTAAAACAGGACTTTTCCATAGGTGCTATACCGTTTTAAATCCCCTGAAATAAGGAAAAAAGCATTTTTTTTCCAATCAAGCACATAAAATTAACAGTAATACGTCAAAAATCATGTCACACCCTATTCTAGCATATTTGTCTAAGTCTTTAGAAGGATTACGACTGGAAAAATCAAATAAATAGTGACTCTGTCTCTTTGCGGTTGGTTCCTATAGTGTCTTCATCAAAAGTATTTTGATTAATCATTTTTATTATCGTTATAAAATCTTGCTCTTTATCTATAATTTTTTTAATCTCATTTTGAAGCATAATGAGATTTGCAGGAGTAATATTTCCTCTAAATACAGAATTTTGATGATGTTTTAAGTACTTTTTACAAATTTTAAAGACTTTATTGACACGTTTTTCATTGACATCGTACATGACAAAAACATAATTATAGTTTATCTTTTTTTTTGGCATTACTGCTTCTCTTTAAGTGAAAAAGGTTTAAATACTGTACCTTCTACAAAGGTTTTAATCAACTTGTAACCATCGAGTTTTATAGCATTTTTGTAGCTCGTTTTTCGTTTGAGCCTCGAATGTAAAAAAACTTCATTCATGCGTGTTTCATACGCATCTATAAATATCTGTTTTCCTTCTTGATTGAGTAACGCGTAGTTGAGTGATTTATCAAAATGTTTATGGACTTGTAAGCGTTTTTTATTGACAAGATCAAAGATGGTTTTGTAGACCAACACAGGCTTAAATGCCTCACTCAAATCAAGACTAAGACTGAAGCGTCCCTCGCTAGGTTCATGCAGAAAGCTAATACTCTGATTGAGATGGGTATGGTAAATTTGTGAAATTGTTTTACTATAAAGTAAGGTGTTTCCAAAAGAGACTAGTGCATTCATGGGATTGTCTGGAGGACGTTTAACTCTTTTATTCATTAAGAAATCTTCAGGTAAAAAATACTGGAAACTATCATAAAAACGAATCCAAACCTGTCCTTCTACTGCCAAAATTTGCTGAATTGTTTGAGCTTTTTCTAACAGACTAGGTACCTTTTTTTTAAGCCAATCCAAATAGGATTTTAACTCTTTTTTACCGTGTCGGTAGTAGTGATAAAGCAGTTCATGAATATTTTGTGCAATAGCATCTACGATAGCACTCGCAATCATTTCACGGTAGTTTAGGTACGCTTGCGACTGCTTAATGGTGAGACTACCGCTAATTAGTTGCTCTTTTGGGTAAAACGTACCGCTGTAATGACCATGATAGTTAAACAGATGCAAGGTAATCCCCGCCTTAGAAATAAAATCTAAAAATTTCGTGTTAAAACTCACCTCATTAAGACAGTAAAGTTCACGAGTATCTTTAACGGGAATATAAAAGTTCCCTTTCTCATTTTTAAACATAATAGAATTATCTTTACGCTTTAACTCTCCCATTGAGAAAATATAGCGGGTGTGATTTTTAGCCATAATAGCTCCTAAATAAAGCAGTATTCATAATAAGCACATTTTTTACATGTAGAAATTAGCACCTCTTTTGGGGGCTGGGATTGTGCAGTCAAGACTTCAATTTGTTGCAAGACCTTTTCAAGCTCACTTTCTAGCTCCTTACTCAACTCCACATACTCAATTTTATTTTTTCCCTTGTTATTTTCAAGGTACTCTATTTTTCCTTTTTTGTTTATGCCTATATCTTTTAGAGTTTTAAGGTAAAGTAGTATTTGCCATCTGACCGCTTCTTTGTCAGCATCACTTTTTTTCATCTCTACCAGATAATCTTTGGTAATTTTGTCAATGACGATATTGGCTATTTTGATTTCACTTTTTGCACTCTCCCCCGCTTTAATCTCATGCAATATTTTTCCGATACGTACATCTTCAGAATTGTCTTCCAAATTAATGCGGTTAGCGTGTAGCCAACATTGGCGTTTACAGTGGTGGTAATAGTTTATGAGTGTGCCGGTTATCATGATAGACTCTTTTAATTTTTTCCTTATATGTGCATTTTATAAAAAATTTGAATTTTTTAGCTCATTAAAATTCTCTCTATCAAATTTATACTCATCAGTAATAAATTCATCATAAGATTCAATGAAATAATATCCATACATCTCTTCACCAATAAAAGGTCGTTGTGAATCATAAAACTTTAATAAACTAAAGGTAAAAAACTGCATTAAAGCATTTAATTGTGACTTTTTTATCTCTTTTTCTGAGTAGCTTTGAAAAGTATCTATCTTATGCAGATGAATAAATTCATTCCAGACTTTCAAGCCATCAAGATAATTATCGGTTAAATATTTTTTATCTAAGCTCTTAAATTCTTGGACATCCTTAAATTTCGTTATATCAATTTTAAATGGAAAATAGAGTGAAAAACTTTGAGAATTAATCAGTGTCATTGTCTTAGCAACACCCTCATAATCTAAAACTCTTAATTCTTCTTCAAAATTATCATAATTACTATTAAATCCATTTTTATATTTTAACCCATTTCTTTGTATAACTTTTAATACCTCACGGTAGTAATCAGCATAGTTTTTATTTTTTAGTATCTCTTGGTATTTTTTCTGTTTCAAGTCAAATCCTATACGATTATCATCTCTATAAATCTTACTCGCATCATCCATATCAAAAAAATAAACTTTAGCACCCTTTTTTTTACAACTTCGATTGATTCGACCCATAAATTGCTCTTCACTATCAAGTGTAGAGATATCTTTAAATCCTAAATCCATATCTATATCTACACCAGCTTCAATAACTTGTGTCGCTACAACTATAATTGGTAGATTTTTTTTGGTTTGATTTATTACATATTGGCGATATGCTTTATTATCATCTCCACTAAGCTCATAGACATTGGAGTATTTATCTTTAATTAAATTATAGAACTCTCTTGCACTCTGCTTTTTTATAAATTCAAACAGTATTTTTTGATAATTATCTTTTTTTTCTTCCAGTAATTTTTCAAGAGATTCAAAATCTATATTTTTCTTTTCTAAAAGTGAAAAATCCACTTTAACTCTATCTCTAAACATTGAGTTTGTAAAGAGTTTATTTCGTTTTTTCTTTACTATTAAATCTACAAAATTGGAGTTTTCTTTCAAAAAGTAGTCCAACTTTGGCAGCGTAGCCGACATAATAACTATCTTTATATTGAGATATGATGCATATTTATCAAAAAACTCAACCATATACCACCACAGATGATTGTTATAACTTTGTATCTCATCTAAAATAATTACACTGTTAGCCAACTGCCACAGTGGAAAATTATCTTCTTTAGAAGTCCCAAACAAGATATTAAAAAGTGCTACATGTGTTGTTATAATGGCAGGTGCATGAAAAAAAAGTCTGTTGATGTATGATTGTTCATAATTACTCTCTTTGTCTTCTTGATTATCTTCACAAATAGGGGTGATAGAATTAATAATTTGAATATCCAAAAGATCATCAAAAATATCATCAAAAACATTTTTTGTCTGCTCTACCAAAGTATTAAAAGGGAAGATATAAAAAAGCTTATTAACATTTTCTCTCTTATCTAGCAGATGCAGCGCCAAATTTATAGAAGTAATAGTTTTGCCACTTCCCGTTGGTGCTTCAAGATAGAAGATATTTTTATTTAGATTTTGAAGCATATTCGTTTCAGCCTCTTTAAATATCTCGTTTCGTAGCTTATTAATACCCATAGGTCTTGATAATTGATTTAGATAATTATCAAATTTAGCTTTTAGTTTTTTTATATCTTCTTTACCAAAAAGGCCAAAATTATCAATCTTCAATGTAGCCATATACTCGGTTGTAGCATAATAATCGGATGAGACAAGAAGAGAAAAAAGCAGTTTATTTAGAATATAAAACTCAAATACCTCTATATTAAATTTATTTAGATGTGTAAAATAACTTTTTGTTTTACTATCATCTTTTTGATATTCTTGAAATTTTTTCAACCTTCCGTGATGTTTGGCTTGGTGATAAGAAAAGCTATAGAGTATAAAATTTAGTTTTTCTCTAGCTTTACGAGAAGGGAGTTGATCAATGATTTGACGATAGTAAGCTATAAACTTTTCTGCAGATATCCCTGAATGGTTACTACTATTTGAGCTACTGTTGTACTCTTTAAAAAGAGGATTACTCATCTTTTTAGCTTGAAAACTCGGGTTTATTTTTCCAATATCATGTAGAAATATGGCATTTACAAACATCTCTTTAACTAAGGAACTGTTTTCACTATCAACTTTATCAATAAGAGTATCAATACTTTTTTCAAGCTGTTTATCGGCTACAATTTTTTCAAAATAATTCAGTGTTAAATATGAGTGTTCTATCAGTGTCTCATCTTTTTTACAAGATTTTGAAGTATGAGCTAAAAAGCTCTCATCTATTTCAAAATCAGATAAAGCTATAGTTTCTGTTTTCATAAGAATATGTATCTTTAGGAAGTGTATCTACTTCCATATTTGTAAAAATCAGAGTCTCATATTCATAAAAATGATACTCTTTTTGTAAAGTATAGGGTGACACTTCCTGAAACAGATAAGGTAGTTCTCCCTCTGGCTGAAAACCGTCTATAGTTTCACTGTCTTTGATAAACAATGAATGAACATAATAACCTGTTGCATCTCCAAGCACTATCTCTTCAATATTTTCAATCGTAGCAGGATGATCATTTTTTCCAAGATAGGGGCTAAATATACTTTTACTGCCAAATAAAAAATCTTTTATACACTTATACTGTTCACTCTCATCATCTAGTATCATAATATTCCAACGTGGATTTTCAAGCCACTGTTCACGCACTATCAGATTTCCACCCTCCTCTTTTGAGGCATAACCGACGCTATTGTTGAAGACCTGAATTTTTTTACTAAAATAGCCATTTGTTGAAAGAGGTATAATAGAAACTTTAAGATATCGTAATTTTTCATAAAACTCTGGATAACCAGTATCATAATCAAGCTGATTAGGCTTTTTACCTCTATTAATATTATGTAGTTGTGTATATCCTCCTAATCCACAGATAGCACCTAATGTACCAAAAAGAGCTATCTTGTGGATATTATTATAGGTGAAATAAGCATACTGATTGACATCAGGTTTCTTAAAGAAAGCAGTTTTACCACTAAGAGTAAAGCTTAATGCTTTCATTTTCCAATCTCTTCTTTTGTAAAAATATTTTTATGAGTTTTAGTGGTTATGACATTCAAAGTATAGGGATTTGAATAAACTTCTATATCTCCTTTATCTGCTACCAACTTCTCAAGTTTGCTCAAATCTATCTCCCTTTTTTCACTGTCAAACTCTATATAATCACTCAAATCTGGCAGATAACAATCATCATCCTTACACTCTACAAACAAGGAAAACTCATTTTCACAGCCAAATTTTGAGTTAGTACTGTAAGCTGTTGCACTAACAAGAGCTACCTTTTTAAACTCTTCATAATCTGCTTGTGTATAGCCCTTAAAATCATCTCCTAAAAACTCTTTGTACTCATCATAATTTTTAGGATTAATACTAAAACCGTAAAAGTAGTGTGCCTCATCTACTGTCGTTTTTGTACCAAGTGTTGACTGTTTGGCATCATCTTTTTTAGAGTCTGCAAAAGGAGACAAAATATCTTGTACTTCTATATTTGTATCTTCAAACTTATTAAATCCCTGTCCAAACTGAACCGCACCAGTAATAGAGATGTTTTGTCCCTCTTCAGCAAATGTCGCACCAAAGTTTTTAACATCAATTGCTTTAAAAAGATTTATCATCACCTCTTTTGTAGCTGTTTTTTTATCCATATCTCCAAAAAGTTCTATATATCTCTCTGAAAGTTTTTTAGGAACAAGAGCATCTTTCTCCTCTTTCCAGCTTTTAATATATAAAACATCTTTTCCATCATTTTGCCACATCTTCTTCATTGGATATTTTAAAGCCTTGTCACTTCCAAAGATATTACCATTACTTGTACTTTTAGGACGACCTGTAAAGTCTGCATTCCAATTTGCCATTTTTGCTACGATACCAAGAACTCCATACACTCTTTTCATCTCTATTTCTCCTCTCTTTTCATATAAAATATATTTTTAGATAAAACCCCTACCAAAAAACTATCCATATTTTTGGATAATTTCTCTTTAGTTTCAAAAGCCATAATAAGAGCTAAGGCATTATTAAATCGTGAATAATCCAAACTTATTTTGTGTTTATACTTGAAATAAGTGGCTTCTATATCTTTTTTTAGTTTTTCACTACTGTTAGCCCTTAAAAATGGCTCCATCATATCTGAATTTTTTTCATGTTTTTCACTCTGACTAAGTAGATATTTGACCACTTGACCACTTATATAAAAGAACTCATCACTCTTTAATTCAGTATAGTCTGAATTTTCAAGTTTTTTTATAATGTTCTCTTGCATCGTTTGTATATCCATAACACTCTCTCCTTTATGTTGTAATAGTGAAAATTTAAGATTTAAACTCTCTTTTGCTCTTAGCTCCCGACCTTGCCTAATATGTTCGACAACAAAATCATTGCCATATTTTTTAATGACTTGATAAAACTCCTTTTCACGATACTTTTTAAAATAATTTATCATCGCAAACCTGCTTGTTAAAATCAAAGTTTGAAGTTTTTTTGAAATATAGGATGAGACTTTAATATCATCGTTAAAATAGTTAAATATCAACTGCTTATTATAAAAAACCTTATCTACAATGTGTTCCAATTGAGAAAGACTCTCTACTGTTATATCATCTAAAATAATTTTATCTTTTGTGATGAGGAGATAGTTTTTTATAAGTATTTTATTTTTTAATTTATCAATTTTTATAGGTAAATAATCAAAATCTGTAATAAGATCTTTCTCTTTAAAACTTCTATTTATAAAAAAATTCTCATTAAGTGGATACTTATCTTTTAACTCTTGAAACTTTAAAAAATCTAAAAACTTCTTCAGCATCAAAGCATCACTATCGAGAAGTAAAAAAGGAGCTACAATTTTTTTACTCTTTAACTCTAAGAAAGGTTTTTTACTATTTAAACCCATATTTGAATCTGACAGACCAAAAGTCTGACCACCGATAGTTTTAGAGTATTTTATATCATTGAATATTTTGATACTATAGTAAAGATTACTCTCTTTTTGATATAACTCAACATCTTCATCAAAAAACACTTTTATATAATTTGAAACTTTATTTTCAAGAGCAATGTCTATGATATTTTGAAGATTTTTTTTAACAATCTGATACTTTTTGACAATATCTCTTTTTCTTTTACATCCATTTATATATTCTTGTTTAGATTTTAGTATAGTTTTCTCTTCTTTTTTTGTAAATTTTTTATAATTTAGTAGTGAAAGATACTGTGACCTGATTGCATCTTGTGAGAGTAATTTTTTTGAATCTTCACTTATAAAACTTTCTAGTTTAATAAACAAAGAAAGATAATTAACATTATGGATTTTTTTATCACTAAAAGATTTATTTGAGTTTAAATAGGAACTATAATAATCTCTCTGCTTAAACCAATCATACATCTGCGTCTGAATCACCCCATTTAGATCCTCAAAACAGGTTTCTTTATTCTCAACTTTTTTATCATTTTTAAATATATAATAAGAGAGGGTTTCATCTTTAGTAATTTTTACATACAAACCATCTTTTAAAATATAATTATCTAAAATGAGATTGTCACCTTTCTTTTCATACTCTTTTTTGAAAATATCTAATAAGTCATAAATCATATAAATCCTTTCAATTCATCTTCTATCTCCTCTATACTAGGCAGAGATGACTTCAGCTCTTTTGGCAGCTGTGTAACCAGCTGATATTCACTTACTCCTATGGGGTTTTCTATGTTTTTAAGTGCGTACTCGACCACTGTATTGTTTTTTGATTTGCATATGAGTATTCCTATAGTTGGGTTATCGCTTGAGTCTTTTAATTCTCCATCTATTGCAGAAACATAAAAATTTAACTGCCCTGTAAATTCTGGTTTAAACTTGACTGTTTTTAATTCAACCACCACATAACACTTTAGTTTAATATGATAAAAAAGCAGATCTACAAAAAATTCATCACCTCCAATATTGAGCCTATATTGTCGTCCAACAAAAGCAAATCCATTCCCAAGCTCTAGCAAAAAGCTTCTCATCTGTTCTATAAGTGCACTTTCAAGCTCTTTTTCACTATGTTTTGCTGCAAGTGTCAAAAAATCAAAACTATATGGGTCTTTAAGGGTAGCTTTGGCTAAGTCAGATTGTGCTTGTGGAAGATTTACATCGAAGTTTGTAATAGCTTTACCGTCTCGTTTATATAGATTACTCTCTATTTGGTGAATCAAAACTGCTCTTGACCATCCATTGTGTATAGTCTGTTGAACATAATAGAGTGCTTCTTGTCTATCTTTGATCTTTGTAACAATCTCTCTATTGTGTCCCCAAGGAATTTTAAAAATTTCGTCCACAAGCTGTGGACGATTCTCAAGGTTCCAAAAAAGATACCAGTTACGCATATATTTTATGTTTGTAGCTGAAAAACCTTTCATATTTGGAAACTCTCTTTTTAAATCATTACTAACCTGTTCTATGAGATTATCGCCCCATGATGACTCTTTTTGTTTCAGGACAATCATCTGTGCCAGCTCCCAATAGAGTCTCAACAACTCCTCATTGACTTTAATGGCAGCTTTGATTTGAGACGTTTGAATTTTAGATTTTATCTCTTTAATAAAGTTTTGATACTGTCTATCTTGTAATTTCATCTTATTGACTCCTCAAACAGTACCCAAACCCATGAGTCCCTTTCTCAAGTAATCCACATGCCATAGCTGTAAATGCTAACTTCTGGCTAATTTCATCAGAATTAAATCCTATGACAAACTTGTTAGTCAAAAACTTTGCTCTTTTGTAGTGAATGAGAATGGGAACTTTATTGGTAATCTCAAAATAGCTAATACAGTCTACAGGAGCAGTGATTTTTTCATCGAAAAATTGTGTATGTTTCTTCTCCAAATTAGCAATAATACGCTGCATCACCATCTCAATATCTCCATCACTTACAATCCAATGACGGTTTTTTGCAATATCAGTCGGCATCGTAAGAATGGCAGAAGATACGGTGGAAATTTTATCTATAAAGTATTGTCTTTTTTGGCTAAACTCATAACCAATGACTTTAAAATCAAGCCCTTTATGCTCGTATAACTCTTTTATAAGAGCATTTAAAAATGTATCATCAACACTTCGTATATGAAAAGTGTAGGGTTTTGATTTAACATAGAGTTTTGTGTTAGCGTCGGTAGGATATGGAAGTCCAAAATGGTAGGGCTTAAAGCCTCTACTTTGTCCATGTATGGCTTTTAAGTAGTCATTATTGAGCATTGCTAAAGCAATATTTTTGCTTAACGTCTCATTTACATGTTGATATGCTATCTCTTTTTTAAAGAGTAGTGCAACTCGTACCTCAAAATATTTCATAATACATCACCCTAGTATTTTTTATGACTTGTCGATATAAGTATAACAAAAATCTTTATATTTCATTTCAAATGATACAAATTGCAACATTTTTATTTTCTCTCATTATTAAATAACGTCTAATCATAATTGTTTTATAATTAAAGCATACAAAATAAGGATCACCTCATGAAATATTCACTCATTGCAACACTTGTTGT
>JAMOMX010000181.1 GCA_027066935.1 Sulfurimonas sp.
ATAAAGCACTAGATACTGCACATACTACTCAAAACTATGAGCCATTTTTAGAACTTGTTTGTAAGGTTGTTGAAGAAAGTTTTGAGCCATATTTTTATGTCCTTGGATTGTAAAACTTCATAGGGACAAGGGTTTATCACACCCTAGATGATTTATGGAGTGCTTTATTAGTAATTATTACACCGTCTGTGTCCGCATATAGATAACTACCATTCTTAAAGTTTATCCCTCCAAAAGAGAGGGGGACATTTTTTTGAGCCTCGGTAACGGGAATATACTTTTTTGGACATCTACCAAGTGCATATAAAACTACTGGAATATCTTTTATTTGAAAAGTATCTCTAATATATCCATTTATAATAATCCCTGAGTAATTATTTTGTTGTGCAAATTTCATTAAGTTTTCACCAACAACTGCAAAATATTCTGCACTAACATCTACAACTACAACTTTTCCAGTCCCATCTTCATCTCTTAGTAATTTAATCAGCTCTGAGTTGTTTTTATTAAGTTTTATTGTTACAATTTCTCCGTGACACTTATTAGCTCCACCATAATTTTTAAAATCAGGACTTAAGACATCTACTGATTCTGGATGTTCATCGCAAAAATCTGCCGTAAAAAAGTTCATTTATTTCCTTCAATTTATTTTAGTAATTGTATTTTAGCACCTTATAACCTTATTTTTACATAAACTTTGGTATCTTTTTATTAGACTTCTTGCAAAATCTTAAAAACTTGATTCAGAATCTATGTTTTACAAGAAGTCTATTTAAATAATTAATATAGGTATTATAAATATGAAAGTAGTAACTGGTGTAGTTGGAAATGATATTCATGTTGTTGCAAACAGATTGATAGAGCTCTCCTTAAATGCAAGAGGGTTTAAAGTTTTTAATCTGGGAGTAAATACTTATCTAGAAGAGTTTTTTGATGCTGTTGTTGAAACAGATGCGGATATACTGCTAATTTCTTCACTTAATGGAGAGGCTGAGGGTTGGAGCAGAGAGATTAAGCTTTTAAAATCAAAATATAAAAATTTAGATAACCTTATAATGGTAATTGGTGGAAATTTAGTGGTTGGAACTGCTAGCCAAGAGAGCATAATTCCAAAATACAAAAATTATGGATTTGATTTAGTTTTTCACCAAATAGATTTAAACACAGGGTTAGATACATTAGAAGAGTTTTTAAAAAAGAGAGATAGATAATGAGTTTACTCCAAGAAGAGAGAAAAATTATTCTCGGTAATGAATATGTAGATAATTTTGATTTTGCAGAAGTGGAAGATTTTGTAAGAGGTGCAAACAAAGAGCTTTTTATCTCACATAATTTTAAAAATAAAAATAAAATGCTTGTCCAACCAAGAGGTGGATTTCCTACTTATAAAAAGCAATTTGCCCTAAATGAGTTTTTTGTGAACGCAAATGTTGATGTATTGCCTTTAACTATCGATTCTAACACAAGACTTAATGATTATGCTACAGCAAAAAAAATGTTAAGACTATCAGAAGAGAATGATATAGATATGCTAAATGGTTACCCACTGATAAATCACGGTTACAGAACTACCCGCAAGATGATAACCCACTTTAACAAACCAGTTAGTTTAAGGCATGGAACTCCTGATGCAAGACTTTTGATTGAGACAGCCATAGCATCTGGAATATTTGAGATAGAGGGTGGACCAATTACATATTTATTGCCATATTCTAAAAATTTTCCTTTAGATAAAGCGTTTTTATATTGGAAATATGTAGAAAAAGTATGTGCAAACTACTCAAAACTAAATGAGCCTATAAATAGAGAATCTTTTGGTCCACTTACAGCTACTTTAGTGCCTCCAGCTATAACAATTGTGATTCAGCTCCTAGAGATGCTTCTTTCACTAGAGGAGGGTGTTAAATCATTCTCCGTATCATTTTCCCAAACGGGCTCTATGAACCAAGATATAGTTATGGGAGCAGTAATTAAAAAACTTGCAAAATATTATGCAGAAGAGATTAACTGTGGCGATGCAATGATAAACCTTGTTTACCATCAATGGATGGGAGCTTTCCCAACTAACAAAGATTTTGCAGAGCAGTTGATAAATATGTCAACTGTTATCGCTTCTATGGTTGGAGCAAATAAAATTATTACAAAAACAAGAGAAGAAGCCTCTGGAATCCCAACTAAAGAAGCAAATGCAAAAACTGTTGCAAATACCCAATACACTCTAGGTATCTTAAACGGTCTTCCAAATATTGTTGATGAAGAGGAGGAGGAGATACTAATACTAGAAGTTAAAGCTATTATGGAGGCTGTATTTAACGATGAAGCTGACACATTGTGGAGAAAAGTATTTAACTCTATTAAAAACGGAACTATTGATGTACCTTTTTCTCCACACATTATAAATCACAACGAGATGATAACCATCAGGGATGCAAACAAAAATATCAGGATAATTAAAAGAGGAAATGTTCCAATTCCAGACCGATGTTTTCTTTATGAAAAATCAAAATGCGATCTTACAAAAGATACCGCTTCTATAGTAAACGATATTATTCACGATATAGGAATTATGCAATGAGTCAAGAAAAATTATTAATAGATGTTGGAAGTACATATTTTAAAATCAGCACTACATCAAATATAGAGCAACATCGAAGAGATTTTAACAAAGAGATTTTTGATGATTTAATATATAAATGTGGCAAAACAATTCATAGTTATTCTAAAGACAATATATATATCTGCTCCTCTGCAAATGGCGGTCTAAGCACCCTCATTATAGGATTAACACATTCGTTTTCATTAAAATATGCAAAAAATATCGCTTTTAATTCAGGCATCAATATAATTGAGACAATAATTTATCAAGATATTAAAGAGTACTCAATTCCAAGTGATTTAATAGATGTGGTTATTATTGTTGGAGGGATTGACTCTACTTCAGATGTTTTTGGTAATGAGTTGTATAGTTATTTAGAGAAACTAAACTATTCAAATATCGTATTTGTAGGTGCTCAAAAAGATTCACCAACTCTTGTAAAAAAGATCAAAAACTTAGTAGTGTTGCCAAATATTATTGATGATAAACTTCATATTGTCGAAGAGAATCTTAAAGAGTATTTGACAAACTTGTATCAGGCTGATATAGTCGCTAAAGAGGAGATTAAACATCTCTATGAGATAACCTCTAATCAAATATATTCTACACCATATATTGTAAATAAGACTCTTGCATTAATTGATACAAAGTTTTCTGTTGTAGATCCATTTATTCTTATAGATATTGGTGGGGCAACTACCGATATTCACTATTCAAAAGATTTAGTAGATGATAATATAGTTACTAAAAATGAGTATGACAGACTGGTATTTAAAAAACTTGGTACCTATAAATCAAAAGAGTCTTTAATCTTTTCTGCAAAAAATAATGAGTTTGTTTATGAGCTTTTAGCTCATTTAAAAGTCACAGAAAATATATTTGAACAACAAAGTGAAAAAGCACTAAGAGTGTTGATGCAGTTAGCTATTTTTCTTGTGCTTTGTAAGATGTCACACTACAAAAAAACTTATATAAATCTAAAGTTATTATCTATCAACTCCATAGTGCTTACAGGTGGTGTAACAAAAGTTTTAAACAAAGATGAGATAGAAGATATTATCTCATTTTTTTACAAAAAAATATTAAATTCAAATCACAATCCAGTTACCGTAATGGACAATAACTACGATATATGGACACTAGCAATCACCAATAAATAAAGCAAAGGATAAAAGATGTCAATAAACTGTATAAGAACACTACTAGAAGATGCTAACCTCTCTCACGCTGATAAAACGGCACTTATTTTTAATGAAAAAAATATCACCTACTCTGAACTTTTTGCAAAAGTAAATCAGATTGCATTTTATCTCAAAGAACTAGAGTTGCCAAAAGGCTCAAGAGTTGGTGTTTACTCCAATAAAGGTATAGATCAAGTTATCGCTATCCTTGCTATTTTATCAACAGATTATATGTTGGTGCCATTGACAAAACTTTTAAAAGCGGAGCAAGTAGAGTATATTATGAATGATTGTGATATCAAATGTATTATTACTGATAAATTAAAGCTTGAAAATATTGAAGAGATTAATTTTAGCGGTCATATTATTTCGTATGAAACGGCTACAAGGGACATTGCTTCTTTTGAAGAAATTTTTAAATACTACAATAAACCTTATAAATGTAATATAAATGGGCATGATACTGCAGTTATTACTTACTCTTTTGGGATAACTGGAAGACCAAAAGGTATAGTTATTTCACATAGAAATCTTATAGATTCAGCTCGTGTGGTTACTCAGTATTTGGATATCAAAGAGGATGATATTATATCTGGGGTGCTAATTTTCAATCTTGATTATGGATTAAATCAAATTTTTTCTACTTTGTACAAAAAAGCTACATTAGCACTTCATAGATTTATACTGCCAGAATGCTTTTTTAATCATCTAATAGATGATAAAATTACAATTATTCCATTGATGCCAATAAATATTACACAAATATTTGAAGATGGAATGCAAAGAATTCCTAATCCTGAACTTTTCTCACATGTAAAGACAATAACATCCTCAGGTGGTAAAGTTACAGATAAAATGATTCAAGATTGCAAAAAACTCTTTTATAATGCAAAATTTTATTCTATGCATGGGCTAACAGAAGCGTTTAGGTCAACTTACTTAGATCCCGCTCAAATAGAGATTAGACCTGATTCTATTGGTAAAGCTATTCCCGATGTTGAACTTTATGTGTTAAACAAAGAGGGGCAGGAGTGTAAAACAAGGGAAGTAGGGGAGTTAGTACATAGAGGTGGATATATTTACAAAGGTTTTTGGAATGCTCCAGAGCAAAATGCACAAAGATTTAAATCTATAGAGATATTAAAAAATGTAATTAACTTAGAGGGACATCTAACCGATGAAATAGTAGTAGCATCAGGTGATTATGTCTACAAAGATGAAGAGGGTTATTTTTATTTTGTCTCAAGGGATGACAATATGATAAAGACTAGGGGTTTTAGAGTATCTCCATACGAAATTGAATCTGTAGTATCAAAAAACATATCTCAAATAGAGCAATGTGCAGTGTTTTCTATAGATAATGAGCAAATTGAAGAGGAGATAGTTTTAGTTTACTCATGTGCAAGTGAAATACCTACAAACGAGATACTATTTGAATTGAAAAAACATCTTGCGTCTTATATGATTCCGAGTAGGGTAATTTATAAAAAATCGCTTCCGTTGGTGCAGAGTGATAGGAATCGGATTAATGTTGATGAATTGAAAAGAGAGCTGACTGTAAATTAATAATCTTGTTCCATCTCTTCCGAGATGGGATATATACAAAAGCCCAATATCCCAATTATACATACTTTGTACCTTTGGAGATGTGGAAATAAGGAAAGACAGTGGAAAAATTAAATGAAGAAGATTTAAAAAGAAAAAAAAATATAGAAGAACATATCGAAAAAATAACTTCTCTAAATAAAAATGAATCTCTAATAAAACTCAATGAAGCATCTATAATAATTAAACAACTTAATGATTTTATAGATGGCAACTTAGAACTTACGACTAGAGGAATTGAAATTAGAATACAAAAATTAATAAATGATTTCACAGTTAATTTAGAATACGAATTAGATTCTACTATAGCATTTAGAAGAGCAAGAAAATTTGAAAAATCAGTTTCAAATGTACCTTATTGTTTTGATGATTTGCAAGAGTTGTCTTATATAGATGATAGCAACAAAGAAAAAATCCCCTTAGGTAGATTTAATAAAAAAGAAGAATCAAGATTTTATGCAAGCATTCATTACACAGAACATGATGAAGAACAATTTTTTCATTCTGCTTTATCAGAAGTCAATGCAAATAAATTAGATTACATTAACATATTAGATTCTATACCTAAAAAAAGATTAAGTGTTGTATATATAGGTGTATTCGATTACTTTATAAGAAATATTGAACTACCGAAATGGATTGATAAGAATTATCGTTTAGCATATAAATTATTTAGGAATAAATGCATAGAAAAAGACAATCTTTATATATTTGAATCTTATATATTAAGTAACTCATTTTTTGCAGATATAATAAGGCGGGATGGCTCTGAAAAATTATATCAAGTCACTTCAGTAATTTCAGCTATATTATTAAAAAATAATAATATAGAAGCTCTTGTATATGAATCTGTAAAAATTAAAAATTCACCAGTAATTGCCATTAAAACTAATGTAGTTGACGATTCTATTGAACATAAGGAATCGTATTGTTATTATATACAAGAAAATTTCGGGTATGGAATATACCGTGCTAGTGAAATTAATAAATGTCAAATAACAGATAACACCCTTAGGTGGGAAAACAAAGCTCTATAAAGTCAAAAAAATCCAATATTAATTGTCTTTGACTTAACCCATTCTTTTTTTTAGTCAAAAAAGAACCAAAAAGACTTTGCAGAAGTCTCAAAGCTCACTTCGTGAGTTCCTAAAACAAAACAATTTTTGAACTAAAAATGTAAAACTCGCTTTGCTCAGACAGTTACATTTTTTTTACGTTCAAAAAGAGTTTTATTTTAGCTTTTCGAGGTCTGCAAACAGACGCATGAATTTTTATGATATTATTTTTTTTGCTTAACTCTAGTTATAAATAAATTACCTATCTGATATGAAATGTGTCTTCTTTCATAATATTTAAGTAGTTAGTAGCACATACCATGAGTCGCCCATGAAATAAATATATTATTTGGAAAAAAGTCGAGGACTGTCTGAGCGAAGCGAGTTCCGCAGACTCCAAATAATATATTTATTTCATGGAAAAAGCGACGATTCGTATGTGCGATTTTTTTATTTTACTTTTTTTTAAAAAAAAGTGATAGACAAAAAGATAAAAGAAACTACATTCATAAAAGCTCAACTTACACAATAAAGAAAACAATATATTTAAAGAAAAAGCTAGGTAACTCCTAAAACTCCAATGTCAATTGAGTTTGCATCGATTTAGTATGATTTAAAATATTTTTGTCAGCCCCAACAATAAACGCAAAATTAAATTTATTTTGTTTTAAAATATCTATAATTTTATCTTTTTGTTCATAAAAATAAGTGTTTGAATTGTTTGATTGCATAGTTTGTGGAATAATATATATAATATTTGCCCAAAGAGCATTTTTTTGTAGATAATCAATACCTTGAGTTGCAAGTTTGGCATTTGGTTCAAAAATAAGTACACAATCGCTTGAGCCAAACTCTTTTTCTTCAAGTCTTTTATTTGTAAAAACTGCTTGAAAGTTCTCAATAGGGGCAAGTTTTTTAATTTTATAATTTATTTTTAATGATCTATATAGATGTAGTAACTTTTCTAAGTAAGGGGTAAAAAAAGGGGAGATTAATTGTCTTGCATAAAATTTATTTTCATATATAAAAGATGTTTCAAATAAAGTTTTTTCAATAATTGTTATTTTTTCAATAATATCTTTTGGAATTGACTTAATATTTGTAAAAAGATTTTCATCAGTTAATTCTGAGCAAAATAGAAGTATGCTTCTATTGTTTATGTGCCATAAATTTTTATATAGTTTTTCGATATCGCCATTAACTACTACAAAATTTACATCAGTAGAGCATTGCATAGCTAACTTTAGGATAATTTCATCACATCTATAAACAATCACTTCTTTTTCTATTAAGCGAAACCTGAGTAATCTTTTTAAAGCATCTTCTACATTTTTAGTTTTTATCCAAGCTATCTCTGTATCCAGAATTTGAGTTGGTCTATCAAATACTATCCCATAAGCTCCACTTTGTACTGCTTGATCTATATCTTCATGTTTTATTGCAATAAATAGATCACCACGATTTACTTTTTTGACATCAAAAACTATATTGTCAAAATCATTTACACACGGTTCGTTGACTAATGAAGCATGTGTAAGAGCTAGAATATTTTCTAATCTCATCCAATAGGTGTACCAGCCTTTTTAAATTTTTCAGGTCTTATAAGTGATAAACCATCATCATCCTTAGCAGCAAGCAACATCCCCTCTGATAGCATTCCCATAAGTTTAGCAGGTTTCAAGTTAGCCACAACACATGCTTGAGAACCAACAAGATCCTCTGGGGAATATGATTTTCTAATTCCAGCAACCACTTGTCTTAATTTGTCTTCACCTAAATCTATTTGTAGTTTTAAGAGTTTTGAGCTTTTTGGTACTATTTCAGCCTCTGTAATTGTTCCAATTTTTAAAGAAGTTTCAAAAAATTGTCCAATCTCTATTAAATTATCATCTTCATTATTATCATTATTAGATTCAACTTTATTAGGCTCTTGAAGAGGAGCTTCAGGCATTAAAGGTTCCTCTATGCGAGGAAACAGAGGCTCAATTTTTTTAATGCAAAATGTTTTTAGTAATTTTTTATCACAAATAAATTCTTTATAGCTTTCGTTATTAATTTCAAAATTAAGGGTATCAGCAATTATATTTGTTGTTTCAGGCATTATAGGAGATAACATAATAGCTGCTTTAGCTAATATATTTGCTATTAAAGCAACGGTAGCTAATGCTTCATCTTTTTTATCTTCTTTCATTTTAACCCAAGGTTCATACTCTTGTATAGCGCCGTTACCTAAAGCAAACAGTTTCCATAACTCTTCTAAATAACGATGAGTTTGTAAATTTTGCATGAAATTATCTAGTGAATCTAACACTTTATTCATAATATCTAGCTCTTTAGAGTGATATTTTTGTACATCTACGCTATCTATTTCATAGTCAGAATATTTTGCACTCATACCAATAATTCGGTTAAGTAAATTACCTAAATCGTTGGCAAGTTCAGAGTTTACTCTATCTATTAATGCTCTTTGAGAAAAATCTCCATCTTGACCAAAAGGAACTTCGCGAAGCATAAAATATCTTAAATTTTCAACTCCATAAGCATTTGATACCTCTCTTGGAGATACAACATTACCTTTAGACTTGCTCATTTTTTCACCATCTCTAGTCCACCAACCATGAGCACCAATATGTTTAGGCAGTGGCAAATCAAGGCTCATTAAAAATGCAGGCCAGTAGATAGCATGAAAACGAAGTATATCTTTTCCAACAAATTGAGTTGAAGCAGGCCAAAAATCCATATTTTCTTCATCTTTGCCATATCCCAATGCTGTTACATAATTCATTAAAGCATCAAGCCATACATACATTACATGTTTATCATCACCTATGGAGTCTGGAAGTTTAACTCCCCAAGTAAAAGATGTCCTAGTTACAGACAAATCACGAAGTCCACCTTTAACAAAATTTTTAACTTCATTAATTCTTGAACGAGGAAGTACAAAATCTGGATTATCTTCATAATATTTTAAAAGCTTATCTTCATAGTTTGAGAGCCTAAAAAAATAGCTTTCTTCTTTAACCACATTGGTTGTTCTCCCACAATCTGGACAAAATCCACCATCTATTAGCTGAGTTTCAGGAAAAAATGTTTCACAACTAACACAATAATGACCCTCATAAAAATCTTTATAAATATCGCCTTTATTGTACATAACTTCAAATGCTTTTTTAACACCAATCATGTGATCTTCATCAGTAGTACGGATAAATTTATCATAACTAATATCAAAATCATCCCAAAGGTCTTTAAATGTTGCACTTATTTCATCAGCAAACTCTTGAGTTGGTTTAGAGTTTTTTTGAGCAGATTCTTCTATTTTTTGACCATGCTCATCAGTGCCTGTTAAAAAATAAGTTTTATTACCTTTAAGTCTTTCATATCTAGCCACAGTGTCAGCTATAAAAGTTGTGTAAGCATGTCCAATGTGTGCCTCGCCATTTACATAGTATATTGGTGTAGTTATATATTTATTCAAAATTATTTTCCTTAATTGTCAAAATTCAAATCCGCCAGTATCGCCTTTTGACATACTGTTATAAACTGATTTTACATAGTCATCTCTTATCTCACATCCAAAATAAGACTCACAATTGCTACAACTTTTTAAATTTTTCTCTTCTTGACATAAGTTGATTTTTTTTATCATTAAATCAAGATGAATCTCAAATTTATCTAGTTCAACCTCATTAGTTACTTGCATAAACTTCTTTTACTTTCTCTATCTCATACTTTGAACCAAAAAAACAAGGAGAAGTATCATGAATATGTTTGCAATCAATATCCATCAAATCATTTTTACCATCTATTGCTCCGCCACCAGCTATTTTATAAATAAATGCGAATGGAAATACTTCAAAAAGTTTACGAAGTTTTCCATCTGGCTTATCGCTTGTAGATGGATAACTAAAAAGTCCACCACCTTTTAAAAGTAGTTGATGCAGATCTGGAACCATTCCACCTGAGTATCTTAATCTATATCCGTCTGCAAAAAAATCATCTATCATCTTTTTGTGGTATATAGTCCAGTTTTGTTGTGTCCCACCAGGAGCCATAATTTTACCTTTTTGCGATAAACGAATCTCTTTTATAAACTCCCAATTTTCGCCTTGGAGTAGGTGTAGTTTTGCTTTATTGTGAGCAAATACCATCTCAACTCTTGGTCCATGGACTACATAGCATGACGCTACCATTTTATCAGCTCCAAAACCACCCTCATATATACCATAAATAGTACCTACACTAAGATTTACATCTACCAATGATGAACCATCTAATGGATCAAATGCTATATAATATTTACCATCTTTATGAAGAAGCATCTCTTTTTCTTTTTCTTCACTTGCTATGGTATGAATAGAGCTAATTCGTGAAAACTCCTCTTCAATAATCATATCACATTGAATATCGAGTTGAAGTTGGGTCTCGCCAGAACTATTGGCTTTATTAGAATAACCTATATCCTTAATATCTATAGCTTTTTTGATTCTTTTTGCACTTCTTTGAATTGCCTCAAATATATCTGTCATTTAGCTACACCTTTCTTTGCTATATCTCTTTAGCATTATTTAATATCCAAGATATAATTTCATCACTATTATTAAGATCAATCACATCTATATTTTTTGGTAAGTCGTAATCAGCTAAATTAATACTACCATCAGTAGCTAATGCATTCATATAACTAAAATAATCAACATCTAGCTTATCTCTAAATACGCTTATTCTTGGTAGTGGAAGATTTTTCAATCCCTCAACTAAAAGAATATCAAACTTATCAAACAATCTAATCATCTCATCAAGTTCATTATGGCGTTGTGAAAAATATGTTGTCCGAGTAGGGGAGGTTACAATAACTTCTGCTCCTGTGTCACTAAACCTATAACTATCTTTACCAGCTTTATCAAATCTAGCTTTATCACTAGGATCATGTTTTATAATTGCTACTTTTTTAGAATGCTCATGTATTAATTTTCTTGCTACTTTTAGTATAAGAGTGGTTTTACCACTATTTGATGGTCCCGTAAAAGCTACTGCTAATCTTTTTTTCAATTTAATATCTTTTTTTTAAAAATTTAATAGATTATACAAAAAGGTAGTTTAATAAGATATAATTTTTTATTTAAACTAAGCTAGCAAGTGTATAAAATAGATAATTTAATATAACTACTACTACTTGTAAACCAATTACAATAGCCAATGGAGCCAAATCAACAGCTCCTACATTTGTATTAATATATCTTTTTACAAAAGCATAAGCTGAATTTGTTATTGAATATAAAAATTTAACTATTGGGTTGCGTGGATCTGGATTAACAAAACTCAATAACGCAGCAATAATTATAACCCAAATATAAATACCAATAAGATTTGTAACAATATCGCCTAAAGCTATTATCATATTTCCTAATTCACTCATTTTATAATTTCTCCAATATAGTTTTTAATATATTTATAAATCACAGCAATATCTGGACCATGATCAGCGCCAGTTAAAATAATGCGAAGAGGTATAAGGAAGTCTTTTTCTTTAAGTCCTGACTCTTTTATTAAATAACTTTTAAAATCACCATATTGTTCAAAGTAGGGTGCATTTTTAATTATTTTGTATAGTATATCTGATTGCTCTATAAAATCATCAGGAATAATTTTTTTTTCAAAGATAGCCTCTATTTTTGATTTAAGTTCTTTAGTTGTACTAGCTTCTTTGAGGTAAATTTTTGCAAGTTCACCAATCTCTGCATCTGCAAATCCAACATATCTTGAAATTTCTTTGGCATCAAGCATTCTTAGATGCTCATTATTTATATATCTTAACATATTTATATCAAAGCGAGTAGGGGATTTTGATATATTATCAAGACTAAACCACTCTATAGCTTCTTTAAGACTAAATATCTCTTTTGGAGGCTTATTTCCTGTAGATATTAAATAATTAGAAATTGCCTCTGGTAAAAATCCATCTTCTAAAAGCTGTTTAATAGTTAAAGTATCATCACCCAAAATAGTAGGTAGATGGAGATACTCTATTTTTTTATCATAATTAAGTGAAGTTCTTATGTGATCTTGTTTTGGAGTATTGTTTATATGATTTTCATCTATAATAACCATAGATATATCACTAAGCATATCATCAACAGCAGATGCAAAATTATAAGTGGGAGTTTTATCTTGTCTCATAATGATAAAACTATCAACATTATTTTGATAATTAGTAGGCTTCTTAATACGAATAGTAAAAGGGTTCATGTTATCTATTACAAGTTCTGCTAAAAGATTAGAGCAAGCATCGTCAT
>JAMOMX010000182.1 GCA_027066935.1 Sulfurimonas sp.
GATAATGAATTAACACCTAAAAAAATTCAACTTGGCAAACTTTTGTATTTTGATAAACGTTTATCAAAATCAAATGAAATATCTTGTGCAACTTGTCATGATCCTAAGCTTGGTTGGAGTGATGGATTATCAAAGTCTATAGGTCATAATGGCGCTACAGGACCTAGAAATTCACCAACCATTATAAATACAGCATATCAGCAACACCAATTTTGGGACGGAAGGGCAAAAAGTTTAGAAGAACAAGCTTTAGGTCCAATAGAGGCAGAAGTGGAGATGAATATGCCTTTAGACGAGTTAATTCCTAAACTTAAAAAAATTGATGGATATGTTAAACTATTTAAAGAAGCTTATCCAGAATCAGGTTTAACAAAAGAAACTTTAGCAAAAGCTATAGCCTCTTTTGAGAGAACAGTATTATCCACTGAATCAGCTTTTGATAGATATATAAAAGGTGATAAAAATGCTATCTCTAAAGATGCAAAAGATGGTTTTGAACTTTTTAAAAATAAAGGACGCTGTACGGACTGCCATAGTGGTTTTAATTTTACAGATGGTAGTTTTCATAATCTTGGCTTAGGTGATGGAGATAAGGGTAGAATAAAAACACGAAAAGGGATTGAAACACCAACGGGTGAGATGAAAACTCCAACTCTTAGAGATATTACAAAAACATGGCCATATTTTCATGATGGTTCTGTAAAAACTTTACATGAAGCGGTTGCTATATGTGGAAATGGTGGAAGATTTACAAATGCAAAAAACTTATCTCTTCTTATAATAGATAGAGATTTAAACATAGATGAAATAGAAAAAATAGTTGCTTTTTTAAGAACTCTAGAGGGTAAAGAGATGGATATTAGTATTCCAACTAAGTTTCCCAAATAACAAATAAACTTTTTGTATAACTTAGATCCCCAGTCAAGCTGAGGATGACAAAAATATGAGAACTTCGTCACTCTCAGCTTGACTGAGAGTCTAGTTTTTTTAGTTTTGCAAGAGGTCTAATAAAATTTAAATAAAGTAGGTAAAAAAATGAAACAAATTGTAAATATATTATTAATGGCTCTATTATTCTTTAGTGTTGCAAATGCAAAAGAAGAGTTAGATAAACAACAAATAATTAATAAGATGATAGATTCTTATGGTGGAGAAGAAAATCTTTTACAGCTCCTAAAGTACAAACAAACATGGAACATAGAGTTTATGTCATCTGATAATAGTGGATTTGATAAAAGAGAGGTAGTTATGCCTGATTATCTTCGCACAGAGATAATATATCCTAATAAAACTGAGATAAGAGTACTAGACAAAGACTCTGCAGTAAAGATATTTTCTGGTAAAGTTACACCAATAAAAGGTCCAATGATTAAAGCTGTAAAACTACAACTTATGAGACTTTATAATCCACTTGTTTTAAAAAATAAGATAAAAAATATAAATGTGTCACAAAATTCTAAACAATATATATTAGAATTAGAAAATGATGGAATGAAAGTTGAATATATTGTTTCTAAAAAAACAATGCTTATAGAAAAAACCATTGGAAGACTTCAAATGGGACCTCAACAATTAGAATTTTTAACCAAATATGATGAGTATAAATCTGTTAATGGTGTAATGATACCCCATAAAGAGATTAAGTTTGTTGGAAGTTTAAATACTGCTGTAATGACTTTAGATAAAAATATGTTTTAGTTTTACAAACTAAAACATATCTCACCACGATTTTAATACATTTTTATAATTAACTCCACTGCTAAAATAATAGTTTGCTTTTGCTATCTCATAATCATTTAAAGCTTGTCTATAAAGTGCTTTATTGTAAGTTTTTTTACTCAATGCATCAAGATAAGTAATGTTATCAACTATCCCGTTTTGATATTTTATTTTTACCATATCATAGATGGTATCTCCCATTTCAACAGCACTTTTAAGTGAGTTAATTTTCAACTTTGTAGTTGTTAATTTTTTCTTTGCCAATTTAAAATTTATCTTTTCTTGATTTTTTACATAGTTTAGTTTTTGTTTTGATGCTAACTCTGTTAATTTTGATACCTCTATTTTATCTTTTGATGTAGTATCAAAAAGATTATATGTTAGGTTTAACATAATTTGATTTTGTTTATCTGGTAAATCTTTTAAAAATTGTTCATTATAATCACTATAGTCGTATATAGTTAAACTATTTTGTAGTTTCAGCTGTGGTTTGTTTATAGCAGACACTATTTTTGTATTTTCTCTTTGTGCTTTGATGTCTATCTTTAGAGCCTCTATATTTTCACTATCTATAAACTCTAAATCATCTACTCTAGGGAGTGTTGAGTTGTCTAAGCTAACTATATTTTTACCAACAAGTAAAGAAAGATTTTCCAAAAGGTCGCTTTTTTGATACTCTAAATCTTGTATAGTGTACTCGTTTGTTTCATATTCAGATTGTAGTTTTAAAACCTCATCTATAGTTACCATTTTTATATCATATTTTATTTTTATTCTCTCATATTGAGCTTTTAGAGTTGCACTTTTTTCTTGAAATATTTTTATATTTTGTATTGTTGTTTTTGTTTGAAAAAAAAGTGTTACTATTTGCAAAGCAAGCTCTTTTTCACTTATAGCTGTACTAAATAGTGCTGATTTATATTCATATTCTTTTTGATTCTTTAAAGCTTTATTTTTTCCACCATTATATAAATCGATATCTACTTTTACAAAACCGCTAAGGGTGGAGCCTACTTGAACATCTCTTATATCTAAATTTAATTTTGAGTAATTTATCCCTGTAGTAACAATTGGATTATAGATATTTTCTACACTAAAAAAAGTTTTTTGTTTTGCTTTATTTTGTAAATTTAGAGCTTTTATGTTTTCATTGTTTTGCAAACCACTTTGAATCATCTCTTTTAATGTTGTTGCATTAACAACTATACTTAGTGTTATTAAAAGTAAAATTTGTTTAAATAATATCATCTTCATTTTCCTTTATATCTATTTTCTTGTCTTTTATTGTTAAAACTTTGTCACAATAAGGGAGTAACCTATCATCATGTGTAACCATTATAATAGTTACATTGTGCTCCCGTGTTATTTTTTTTAACATCTTAACAACACTAATTGCTCTTTCTTTATCTAGTGCCGCTGTAGGCTCATCTGCTAAGATAATATCTGGATTATTGGCTAATGCTCTTGCTATTGCTATCCTTTGATTTTGACCACCACTTAATTCACTTGGCATATTATGCATCTTATCTGTCATATCAAGATATTCCATTATCTCTCTTACTCTTGGTTTTACAACTTCTTCTTTTTCTCTGTTTTGATATGGTAAAAGTGTGATGTTTTCCTCTACATTTAAAAATGGTATCAAATAATGTGCTTGAAAAATAAAACCTATTTTTTTTCTTCGTAACTCTCTATCATCTTTTACCAACCATCTATTGTCATAAACTACTTCATTACCTATAGTTATCTTTCCTGATGTAGGCTCTAGTACACATCCTAACATCATAAGTAAAGTTGTTTTTCCTGCACCACTAGGAGCTACTAAAGCTACAAACTCCCCTTTATTTAAAGAAAAATTTGCATCTTTTATAACAGACACTTCACTCTCTCCTTTACCAAAACTTTTTTCTAAGTTTTCTATTTTCATAGCTAAATTATTATTCATCTTAACCACCTATAGCTTGAGCTGGGTCTGTTTTTATCACTTTATATATACCAAATAAAGATGCAAATATTGAGGATATAAGTATCACTATAAACAATGTCAAAGCATCACTAGTAAGTAAAACAATCCTTTTTGGAAAGCCAACACTAATAACATGAGCAAAAGCATTACCAGAGATAAATGCAAAAACGCCCAATATAACTGTCTCTTGAATAATCATTTTAGAGATTGTAAAATTTGGAATCCCTATAAGCTTTAATATAGAAATTTCTTTAATCTTTTCTAAAGTCATAGTATAGATAATAAGTGCAATAATTATAACCGATACTACAATAAGAATTGCAGTAAACATCCCTATTTGTTTTGATGATTTTTTTATAACTTTTTGAAGTAACAGATCAAGTTGTTCATCTTGTGTAAACACTTTTTTATGTGTAGTTTTTTCTATATTTAAAGCTACTTTTTTTACATTATAACCATCCTCAGTTTTTGCTATTATTGCGTTTACTAGATATGGGTTTCCACCTTTAATCCCTCTTTTATCATCACTTCTTATTCTTTCGTTTGTGTAAGTAAATTGTAAGATTTCTGCATCTTTTAAGCTTGTAAATATAAGATAGTCTCCACCATTTGATACGGTATCTGTAGTGACTCCAACAACCTTAAACATATCTCTTCCTAGTTGAATATACTCACCTAGTTTATAGTTGGTTTTTTGTGAAACTACTATCTCAAAATGTTGTTTTTGTAAAACTCTGCCCTCTATCAATTTTGATTTTTCTATAACAGATATTTTTCCAAATGGATCATAACCAACTAACATAACTTTAAAATCACCATACTTATTTTCCATCTGAAAAGTTTGAAAAGTTATAGCTTCTGCATGTTTAATACCATCTTGGTAAGCAATTTGATTTTTTAAATCCTCATGAACTTTTGAAGTTTGTGCAAATGGTCCTAGAGTATTTTGTTGAACTATCCAAATATCTGCTTTAATATCCTCTACTAATACCTTTGCATCAAAAATCATACCACGATAAACACCAATCATAATTATTACAATACCCAATAATGCGCCAACTCCAACAGCAGTTACTAAAAATTTCCCAAGGGAGTGGGATATATCTTTATAAGCTAAATTAATCATAATAGATTTTCATACCATTTTCAAGAGTTATCTTCTTAGGGTTTGGTATAATCAATATATCTTTTTGTGTTATATCTTTTGTAGCTGCACTTTGTTTATCAAAAGCTAAAATATTAAGTGGTTTAAATTTTGCTCTATTATTTTCAACCAACCACACACCATCTTTTTCTTCATAAATAGTTAAAGCTGAAATTGGAACTTTTGCAACACTATATAGCTCTTTTATTTTAATATCAACAATTGCCTGTTCTTCTAAATAAAAAGGGATTGGAAGATTTTCAAAACCTACATCTATCTCCCTCTCATTTGTTACACTATTATTTACAGGTTTTATATTTATAACTTTTGCACTATATTTTTTCTTTGATGAGCGAAGTTTTATAGTAGCACTGTTGCCAATCTTTATCTCTCCGCTAATGCGAGTATCTATATAGGTTGCAATCCATACATCTTCTGGGTTTACAATCTCTATAAGTGTTTGATTTGGGTTAATGATTTGATAAGCAGAGATAAGTTTTTTTGTAACATAACCATCTATAGGTGCTAAAATAGTATATCTTAAAAGTCTAGCTTTAAGACCCTCTGTATTTGCATCTATTTGTGTAATTTGACTATACAGAGCATCTATCTTTGAAGATAGGCTCTCAACCAAAAGTTTTGCAACATCTCTATTTGTTTCAAATTTTTTAAAATCAAGTTCTGAAATGGCACCTTTTTTAAATAAATTTTGATTTTTCTTATAAATATCTTCTTGGTAATTATATTGTGTTATTGCACTTTGTTTATCTAATTTAAGAGCTTTTATATCATTTTGAAGTTTTTTTATATTTGCTTCTTGCTCTAATATTTTATCTTCTAAGTCTATAGAATCAATAGTCGCAATAAGCTCACCTTTTTTAATAAAATCACCCTCTTGTATATCAAATGACAAAACCTTGCCACCATACACAGAACCAACTTTATAAATATCTCTAGCATCTACATTTCCAACTCCATTAACACTGACAGACATATCACTTATAGTTGCTTGTGTAGTTTGAAATGTGTGTTTTGGCATATATATTTTATTGTAAAATCCAAATCCGACTATAAGTAAGATAGCTATATAAATTAGATATTTTTTCATAAAATTCCTTATTCTGTATTTAATATTATGATTGTAATATAACATTATTGTATTAAGGAATCGTTAAAATGAAGATACTTCCCTTTTGACTTGATTTAACTTCTATACTAATCATCATAGCATTGGCTAATCTTTTTACGATATCTAGTCCTATTCCACTGCTATTTTCAGCACTAAAGGAGCGTTCAAAAATTTTCCCTGGCTCTTTTATACCTTTTCCACTATCTTCTATATATATCGAATTTTTAATTTTATAAATCTTTATATAACCATCTTTTGAGTTATATTTGCAGGCATTAGAGATAATATTTTGCAGTATCTGTTTAAGTGCATGTTTATTAAGTTTTGCTTTAAAGTTTTTACACTTTATTTCAAATTTTATATTTGGGTAAATCTGCTTTAAAACATTAACAACCTCTTCTATAACTTCACATATATCTATGAGCTCCATTAAAAAGGTCTCCTCTTCTAACAATATAGTTAAATTTTCATGTAGTTCTGAGATAGTATGTACACTTCTGTTTAGTCTTGAAATTGCACTGTTTTGTTTTAACGTTTCATCTTTTTGTAGTATCTTTATATTTAATTTTATAGAAGTGACTGGAGTATTTAAGTCATGTATTAAATCTTTTGCAAATTTATCAAGGGTTAATATACTCTCTTGAAGAGGCTTTAAAGCACTCTTTGCAAGTATATAGCTGATATATGCAAAAAACAAAAGAAGTAAAACTTGAGTTAAAAATATTTTTTTCTTTAGTTGCCATAATTCTTTGTCATAATTTTTTTTTGATTTAGATACTTTGAGATAATTTTTATCACGCATAGGAATAAATTTTATAAATTCATTGTTTGTAATAGTAAAATTTCTTATATCTATATATCTATCTTTTTTATCTAAAAAAGTATGTTTATACTCTTTTGTAAGTTCATCTAAAGAATCGCCCATCTTTATTTGTCTGGCATGTTCCATAATAGAGAACTCTTCAGATTTTAGAAGATGTCCTCTCATCTGCTCTAAATAAAAAAATCCAACAGCCAGTATGAGTATAGCAATACTTATGAAGTATGTTATAAAAAATTTTAAAAAAGCTTTTTTTTCATGACGCTGCAAGACGGTAACCTATCCCTTTTATTGTTGTTATGGGTAGACCTATTTTGCGTAATTTATTTATATGAACCCTAAGGGCTCCCTCACTCACTTCATTTCCTTGGTTTAAGTGTTGAAAAATCAGATCTTTTTCAACTGTTTTGTCTACATTTTGAAATAAAAGTTTTGTAATACGAAGCTCATATGGAGATAAGGCTATAAAATTAGAGCCACTGTAGAGTTCATTTTTTTCAATAACAAATCTAAAATTATCTACTTTAATCTCATTAGCATATGTGTGATACGATTTTCTTATAAGTGCGTTTATGCGAACCAAAAGCTCATCAAAATCAAATGGTTTTTTTATATAATCATCCGCACCAACATCAAACCCTTTAGAGAGTGAAGCTACATCACTTAAAGAGGTTATAAAAATAGCTGGAGTTTTATCTTCACTTTCTCGTAAACTTTTTAGTAGTTCAAAACCATTGAAAAAAGGAACATTTACATCTAATAACAAAAGGTCAAAATGATTTATAAAGGTAGCTTCTAACGCCATCTCACCATCTAAGACATGAGTAATTTCAAAATTTTCACTCTCAAGCAGTTCAACCAATGTTTCAGATAGTACTTCATCATCTTCTAATAATAATATTTTTGACATACTAAAAGTATAATAAATATTACATTAGCATAATGTTAAGATGAAATTTATGGACGATAGACCCTAACATTTTTAATATTTTTAGCATCTCTAAGGTATTGTGCATGAAGTTGACTCATTATCCCTTTTTCACAATAAAGCAAGTATTGTTTATCTTTTGGAAGTTTATCAAACTCTGTTTTTAGTTTATGAAACGGTATTTTTATAGATTCAGATGATGTTTTTATACACTCATCTTCAGAGCGTATATCGATAACTGTAAAATTACCTGAGCTTAAATCACTAACAACCTCCACTGGGGCTAAATTACTTACATCATCTATGATTTCATCAACATAGATATGTTGAGCATCTTGTAGTGCCTTATCTAGCACATCATAGTTAAATTTTTTAGCTTCTTTTTCCACCCGTTTATAAGAACCGTGTGTAATTGGATTTTGCGAAATAACACCACAATATTCAGGCATACTTTCAGCAAAATGGCGTGTACCTATCTCGTTTGCGATTGAGATGATTTCTGGCTTGTTCATAGTTGAGAGTGGACGCAAAATCAACATATCACTTGCCTTATCGATGAGGGCAAGATTTCTAAGTGTTTGAGATGAAACTTGCGCTACACTTTCTCCTGTTAAGAGTGCATCTATTTCAAGCTCCTCAGCTATTTTTTGAGAGGCTTTGAGCATAAGACGCTTAAGAATAACTCCCATATATGTTGGTGCGCTAGAGCGAAATATTTCTGTTAGAACATTATCAAAAGGGATAGATATAAATTTTACTCTATGTGATGAACCAAATTTAGACCATAGATAAAGGGCTACTTGCTTTACTCCTATCTCATGTGCCATACCACCAAGATTAAAAAATACAAAATGGGTTTTTATCCCTCTTTTCATTGTTAAGTAAGATGCTACAGTTGAATCAAATCCACCAGACATTAAAGATAAGATATCACCTTGTGTTCCAATAGGAAAACCACTTAAGCCTTTATACTTTTGAGTAATAATATTTAATTGACTCTCAATAAGCTCCATTTTAATGGTTATATCTGCATTGCGAAGATCAACAGCTTTTGCTTGAGTATTTGCTAACAAGTAACCACCAACAGTTTGCTCTATATCAGTGGATTTAAAACTATGTGTCCCTGTGCGTTTAACTCTAACTACAAAAGTTTTATTTTTTAAACTTTTAGAGACTATTTCACCAACTTTGATTTTTATCTTATCTATAGTATCCATTGCATCAAACTGCAAAACTTCAAGTACTTGCTCAATTCCTGATGTTTGTATAAGAGTTAGTCTTACCTCTGTTACAATATCTTTAGGTACTACTACTTCTATTTTGTCGGAAAATTTTCTTACTTTTATATCAGAACTTATACGTCCTAATATTGTAATGATATTAGTATAAAGTTGTCCTATCATTTGCCGTTTTGCTGAAGAGCCTTTAATCATAATCTCTGGAAAAAATTTAAGGATGAATTTTTGTGTATTTGTTGATGAGTTTTGCACGCTTTAACCTTGTTTTATATTAAGTAAGATTATAACACATGACCTATAAATATAAACTATTTAGGAAATTCAGTTGGGATTATTATCTCTATTTTAGGTGGTGTTAATGCCTTTAAAAACTCAACAACTAAATTAACCTCTTCATTATTTAGCTTTCTATCTCTAAAAAATGGAGATCTTGTCTTTACAGGTTTTTTCCCACCATTTCCACAAATGTGCACAACTTCTTTTAAACTTTTCACTGAACCATTATGAAAATAAGGAGCTGTATTTTCTATATTTATGAGCGTTGGTGTTTTAAAGTTAGCTTTCCAAATTCTACTTTTACTTTTACTAACTTCATAAACTCCCAAATCATCTTCATCACCTAAACCAACATTTGCAAACCTTTCATTTGTAAAATTAAATCCATTATGACAAGAGTTGCATTTTCCAATATTATTAAAAATATTAAAGCCGTCTATTTGAGCTTTGCTCATGGCATTTTCTTCGCCATTATTCCATTTTTGAAAATCTGTTTGTGATGATACAATAGTTCTCTCAAAAGTGGCTATTGCTTTTGCAAGATTTTCTTTGTTAATCTCAGCATCTCCAAACACCTCTAAAAATAGTTTTCTATATCCATCTATAGCATTTAGTTTTTTTATAACATCTTCTAGCGATATATTCATCTCTACATCAGTCTCTATAGGGATTAAGGCTTGTTCCTCCAAAGAAGTAGCTCTTGCGTCATGAAAAAAACTGCTCAAATACGCACTATTTATAATTGTAGGGGAATTTCTTCTTCCTTTTTGTTTTTTATCTCCTATGGACTGAGCCAATCCATCAGCCCATCCATGTTTTGGATCATGACAAGTTGCACATGAGATATCATTTGCTCTTGAGAGTCTTTTATCAAAAAAAAGCAATTTACCAAGTTCGATTTTTTGTGGTGTAATGGGGTTGTCTTTTGGAGCCGGAATCAAATTTGGTCTTTGCCAATAATCATTTGTTACAGCTTGTAGTTGTAATGGTATAAATATTATACTGAGTATTATAGATAGATATATTTTCATAAAACAGATTATACTTAATTTTAAGTAAATTAATTCCCTCTTACTTATATTGTTTGTTATAGTGTACAATATATAAAAAGATAACAAGGTTGTTTATAATGGATAAAAAAATTATAGATTTGATAAAAAAACAATACCCTAGAGATTTAAGAAAACAAATTGTAAAAACTATGCTTAAAAATGAAAAAAATAATGATAAATATGAACTAGAAAATTCTTATAAAATTATAAATCAAATTTTTTCATATATTATAGATGAACTTGGTTGGAGTATATCTAAAAACAATGATACTTGGGATGATAGCCCACTAAAAATTATTAGTGAAGTATTTCCAAAGATACAAACAACAAAGTGGTTTAAAAATCAACATATCAATGTTACAAAATCGATAAACGTAAAAAATAATATTATTTAAATAAAAAAAAATTCTCTTTTGTGCTAAAATACAACTAATATAATCTATAAAATTTTAGTATTCAAAGGTTTAGTATGTTAATCCCAGAAAATTTATTAAATGGTAAAAAAATACTCTTAGGTGTAACTGGTTCCATCGCAGTTTACAAATCATTAGAGTTAGTTAGGTTTTTAACAAAAGCTGGAGCGGAAGTTAAAGTTGTTATGAGCGAAGCAGCTAAAAAATTTGTAACTCCTTTAACTTTTGAGACTTTATCATCTTACAAAGTACTTGATGATTTTAATGAATCATGGGTAGATAAACATAACCATATAGGGACTACTGAGTGGGCTGATCTATTTGTAATTGCTCCAGCTACTGCAAACACCATTGCTAAACTTGCAAATGGAATAGCTGATAATATGCTCACACAATGCGCTTTAGCATTTCCACATGCAAAACTGCTTGCACCATCAGCAAACACAAATATGCTTGAAAATCCAATAACAAAAGCAAACTTAAAGCTCTTAGCAATTGCAAATTATGAGATAATAGACACCCAAACAAAAGAGTTGGCCTGTAAAACTGTTGGTGATGGTGCTATGGCTGAATCTTTAAATATTTTTTGGCAATGTGCTAGAGTGCTTTTAAGTGATGATTTTTGGTCTGATAGACGAGTTATAGTTACTGGTGGTGGTACGGTTGAAAAGATTGATGATGTTAGATATTTATCAAACTACTCAAGTGGGAAGATGGCTTCTGCTTTAGCATCTGCACTATATTGCAAGGGTGCTGATGTAAATCTAATTGCTACAAAATTTGAAGATAACATTCCACAAGATATGCACAAAATTGATGTTGAAAATTCTTATGAGATGTTAGAATATCTAAATGATTCTATCCGCATTGCCAAAAAAGGAAAACTTACAAAACCTTCGTTAATGGGTACAAGCCAAGTGGAGCTTATTCAAAAAAAACCATTCATTTTTATGGCTGCTGCTGTAAGTGATTATGTTCCAGAATTTGCTCAAGAGGGTAAACTAAAAAAAGATATGCTTGGTGATGAATGGGAATTAAAATTAAGAAAAAATATAGATATACTTGAGTCAATTGATAAAACTGATATTATAACTGTTGGTTTTAAAACTGAAATGGATGAGAGCTCTGCTACACACAATGCCTCAAAAATGATAGACTCAAAACAGGTTGATGCTGTATGTTTAAATGTTTTAAAAAATAGCTCTAGTTTTGGAAGTGAAAACAATAAAATTGAATTTATTAAAGCTGATAAAATAGAATCAATTCCCCAAGATAATAAATTAAATGTAGCACTTGAGATATTGGAGCATGCTAAAAAGATATGAATATATCCCAACTTAGTGCAATAGCAAAAATAATTAGCTCAAACCCAACAGAGGTTAAAGCTTTAATGAAACTAATCTCTGTTGATGTACTAAAAGCCTTAGGTGATGGAAAATACTCTATACTTTTAAATGATAAAACACTAACAGCACAAAGTCAAAAACAACTAACAGCTGGTGCTTCATATTGGACACAAATATCACAAACAAAAAGTGATATGCCACAACTCTCAAATATGTTAAAAATGCCTCAACTATTAAAAAATCTACAAAACACACCCTTGCAATATAACATTAGAGAGCTACAAAACCTACTAAATAATCCAAAACCTCAAAATATAGTAAAAACTCAACTGCTAGAACAGCTAAGCAGTGCTAGTTCTAAAGAGGAATTTACAAATACTTCAAACTTGTTACTCTCACTTCAAAATCAAACTATGACAATTCCCTTTAACTATAATGGGATATTTTCTATACTTCAGTATAAAAAAAGATATAATAAGAAAAGTAAAAAAACTTTTATAGATTTTTATGCGGCATTAGAGTCACTAGGTCCTGTTTCTGGACTTATTTTACTTGAAGATACTCACGTTAGTATAGAACTAAATGTTGGATACGAAAAAACCAAACAATTTTTGGAA
>JAMOMX010000183.1 GCA_027066935.1 Sulfurimonas sp.
ACGAATAATTTCAGAAGTCATATCTGTACTTCCATCATCAACAATTAATAACTCCCAATGTTTATAACCTTGAGATTGGATGCTTTTTATAGCGGTCGCTATGGTTTTTTCAGAATTTAATACTGGCAATATAATGGATACAACCTTGCCCCCTAGAGAGCTTTGGGAGGCACCGATGATTGAAACACACTTTTCATGATTCTTTTTTGCTACAAACTTACCAAGTAATTGAAATAGCATGATTCGTGACAAGCTAAAAAAGTCTTCACTATTTAGCAAAAATCCTCGAAGACCATCACAGCTATAAAATACACGAATAATAGTTTTTTTAAATTTCATATAATTTTTCATTTGCATGAATCAATCTAATTATCCAAATCAAGAATAGATTGATAAATGCGGCCACAGCATTTTCCATCTCTATATTTGAATGTCTTATTGATTCTATCGAGATATTTTTTCTCTAAATCGCAATTATTTTTTAATACTGTTTCAAGGCTAGTCAATAAGTCTTTTTCATTTTCACAGACTGGACCAAACCCATCATCAGTGTAATCATAATATCCTTTAACGGTTGTATGAGAGCCACCAAAAACTTTTTCACGATCAAATTGATAATAAATAACTGGCTTTTCTAACAAAGCAATCTCAAAAGCTACCGAAGAATAGTCAGTAAGCAAGAGGGATGCTTGAATAAAAATATCTTGAATAGATTCATTTGGCTGGTGAGTAATAGCTTTAATATAAAATGGCACATCGAACCAACCTAGATATAAGCTCATATTCGAATGTGGAAAAAATACAATCTCTAACTGATTTTCAGTACTGATTTTTTCAAGCTCTTTTGAATGTAATAACTGCTTCCAAGCCATAGCATACTCAGAAGTATAAAAATTCTCATTAATACGACGGCGATTACTCATCCACAGCGTCCCCCCAACAATATCCTCTCTCCACGTTGGCATGATTAACAATACTTTATTATTATTATTATTATTTTGAGTATATTCTCTAGCTTTTTTTAGCAAAGCATCATGTCTCGAAAGCCCAGTAAGACAAACCTCTTTAGATGTATATTTATACTTATTCTGCTTCCCTGCTATTGATTTGTATTCTTCCTCAGAAGCCGTAACGAATATATCTATCGCTTTATTATTTAGCCAATTAGATAAATCATCTTTGATAACGCCATGCTGCAAAAAGGTATATTTATAATTTATAATTCCCGAAAACCAACTAAGCGGCGGATAATTAACGATATAATGATCCGCATGGCTCGAAATCAAATGTTTTGCATTAAACATTAGAATCATATGTCTTATTGAGCCAAAAGGAATTAATCGAAAGCCTTCTTCTTTAAGACGCGCCCAATCATGTGATGTTTTACGCAGTATAAAACGAGCATTTATTCCTGTTCCTTTTTTCTGAATATAACGATATAAATGTTCAGCATTATCATCAGACTGAATATCTCTATCTATAAAAACCCAAGCATTTTGATAGCCAGGTAAAAAAGAAGACAGTCTTGCCAATAATCTTAATACACTAATACCAAAAGAATAGCCTTGATTACTTTTTAGCCTCAACATAAAAAACTGTTCTATTTTTGAAAGGCTTATCGCCCCTCTATGCTTTTCCCCTCCTAAAATAAATGCTACTGGTTTATCATCAAGAAAAATTGATATTTGATTAGTATCAATTTCAAGAGGAATCCACAGTATCTTCTCTAAAACAAAACTGCTACCCATAAAATCATGCTCTCTCACTTTTGAGTGAGTAGCTATAACTGCAGTATCACTATTAAACTGAACGCTCTCTTTAGGCTGAACTCCAGAAAAAAAATAAACCAACTTTAATTCTTTTTTAATATTATCGTAAGCCTCAACTTTAACCTCATACTCATCTGGTTTATCCTTTTTATATAGAGAAAACCAACCTGTTTTAAAAAAGAGGTCACAATCAACTAATTCAAAGTCTAGAATAGTTTTACTATCAATATTTTTAAAAATTTCTACTAAAAGTGAGCCAAACTCTTTTTTTTCTTCCGCAGATAAAAAAGGAAGTGGATTCCGATTATTAACTAACAATCGGAAATACCAATTCAAATCATATAAAACAGTATTTTGTATGAAGTCTGGAATAAACCCTTCTTTTTCTTTACTATAATTTAATAGACCCAAATAGCCTTTTCTTAACTTCTCAGTATATTGCTCATTTTGCCCCCAAGCAGTATCAATTGACGATGTTTGTCCTTGCCTTTTTCTATAAAAATATTTTGCATTTTTTAAGAATGCTGTCCTATAGTTTTGGGAGTGAAGTAAATACTCAGAAACAAAGTAGGCATCTTCAAAAGTAGGTCTAATATTTGTTTTCATCACTAACTTATTACGCTTAATTAGTTCTGTCCTAAAAAAAGCAGAACTTGCTGAAAGTTGGATATAATCTATCAATTCAGATGATTTCAAAAGAGTAGTAGCTTTGATAAAGCGATAGTTCAAAGGGTGCGTATCACTAAGAGCATTAGTTGCCTCCCTATAAAAAATCAGGTTACAAGAAACCATTCCAATATCACTCTCAAATGAAAGCAGTTTATCAACAACCTCAAAATATTTTTTATCAATAAAATCATCTGGGTCAATAAATGTTACCCAATCATTGGTAACATTTTTCATTCCTAGGTTTCGTGCAGAAGCCTGGCCACCATTTTCCTTTTTT
>JAMOMX010000184.1 GCA_027066935.1 Sulfurimonas sp.
CTTTAGATATATATTTCCCATCCTCTTTTACCTTATAATGTATGGCATCTAGCCATACAAATGGATAAACCTCTTGTAGTGGTCTCTCTTTCCATTCTGTAAGTAATGGTATGATCTTATCTGTTACTGCAGAAATAGCCGCACTTGAAAAGCCTATACCATATATCTCTTCAATATGCTCAGTTATTTGTGAATAACTATTACCTAAAGCAAATAGTGACAACATCTTTTTCTCTATTTGATCGCTCATATGAGTCTGATTCTTCTTTATTATTTGAGGTTCGTAACTACCATTCCTATCTCTAGGAACTTCAAGCTCAAAGGCTCCTATCTCACTTTTCATGGTCTTTTTAGTTTTACCATTTTTTCGGTTTCTTTGTAAATCTTGGGAGAGATGAGTCTCTAGCTCTGCTTGTAATGCTAGCTCTGTAATTTGTTTGATAAGTGGTGCAAAAGCACCATCCTTGCCTCCTAATGATTTACCCTCTCGTATTTGTTCTATAATCATTTCTGTGTCTATCTTTATTTCCATATCTTAATCCTTTTGAATATTGTATTCTATCGGATTGACACAGAATCTCTAACGCTCCCGAAAGGTATGATTATAACTTATAATTGTAGCCAAAAAATATTTCTAAGGCAAGTTTTTTTATCTTTTTATCAGGCTAATTTTTTTGTGTAACTATTGTTAACACTACTTGAACTATTTATAAGTTTTTCATATCCACCTTTGTCATATATAGTATCTGTACCATCACCTCTTCTAAAGTAAAAAACATTACTTTTATCTCCAGATAAAATCTTATCATCACCACCACCTGCTAAGATTTTGTTTTTAACATTTTCTGTTTTGATAAACTCATCTTCATTACTGCCTACTATCAATCCTTTAGTATCATAGCTAGATCTGTTTTCAAACAGTACTACATCACTCCCTATATAGATGTCTCTTACCATTTCTTGTGTGATGTTGCTATCTATCTCTTTTGTGATATTATCTATGTTATATGAAAGTCCACCTTGTTGCATCTGCATAACATGTGCTAGATAAAGTTTTTCTTCTATGGTTTTGCTACTGTCATTAAAATAAGCTATCGTCTCATTTTGAAGTGCTATTTGGTCTGTTACTGTAAAGCTAGCAGTTTCTACATCATACTCTATAGAAGAGAGTGCATCTTTAAAGATAGATTGAAGAGCAAAGCTACTTTCTAGTTTTTGAGCTAAGAAGTTGTATTTGTTTGTTAGGTTTGCATTATCTGTAACGGCTTTAGCTGGTACTCTTCCATTGTTGTTTAAATTCAAATGATAATAATTTTCTATCCGACTTGTAACTGTATCTGTCGCTTCAAATCTTTCTACTATCCAAGCTTTTTTATCAGCCTCTTGCATCTGGAAGTTATCTATACTATATCTCTCTTGCATCTCATTTACAAATGCTGTATAACCTGAATACTGATCTATAAAGCTATCAAACTCTGTTGCTGTTTTAGCCATATCTGTAGTAAGGTCTTGTGCAACTGCTTTAAACTCAGGATCTATGTTGTATTTGATAAAAGCATCATAGACTAATCCACTCCCTTTAAACTGAGGCAGTCCTCTTGTACTCTCATCTATAGTAAAACCTGGTATATCTCCTATCTCTACTTTTGTATCTTTTAAATCTGCATTTAGTTGTATATCTGCTGCTAACTCTTTGTTACCATCACTATCTGTATATTTACTAGCTTCACTTAAAAGATTTCCATTTAAGTCTATGGAGTTCAACTATATCGTAATACTATATTGTTTAACTTCATAAGGTATGCAGATGACTTTGTTGTAACAGGGAATAATCCCAAAGTATTACGAACTCTTCAATATGATATAGAACAATTTCTAAACCAAAGAGGATTAAAACTCTCAAAAGAGAAGACACATATCACTAATATATATGAGGGATACGATTTTTTAGGTTTTAATTTCAGAAAATATTCTGATGGTAAATTACTTGTCAAACCAAGCAAAGATAGTATCAAAGCTTTTAAGTATAAAATCAAACAGATATTTAAAAAGTATAGAGCTTCCTCACTTACAGTTTTAATTGCAAAACTAAATCCTGTTATTAGAGGATGGGGAAACTACTATAGGTTTGTTAACAGTAAAAAGATATTTTCTGCTCTTGACAAATACATTTGGTACAAATCACTAAATTGGGTAAAAAGAGTTCATAAGAGGAGGCAGACTATAAAGTATTATCACAAATATTTTAAACCTTTTCAAAACTACAAAATCGAAACTTTAAATGATGGAGATAAATCTGTTTTTGTACTTACAAGTACTCCACTTGTAAAACATATTAAAATAAGAGCAGAAGCAAATCCATTTGATAAAATCTATGATGACTATTTCCTTAAACGGTGGATTGCCCTTAAATCTCGCAAAGTTTTAGCTATCGATGCTTGAGCCGTGTGCGATGAAAGTCGCAAGCACGGTTCTTAGGAGAGAATGTTACCGTGAGGTGATGTTCTTATCCGACACTTAAGCCACTTGAGAATTTAAACTTTGCAGTTTTTCAGCTAACCACATCTTTATAACAGCTTGTCTGCTTACACCAATATGTTTTGCCTCTTTGTCTAATGACTGTATCATCCAACTAGGAAAATCAATATTTACTCTCTTTGGCTCTTCGTTTATCATTTTAATATTTGATGTATCAAAATAGTCTAATACATCTTCTTGATTTTCATCAAATATTTTATCTATTTCTGATGCTTTCATAAAGTTTCTTCTCCTTATCTCTTGATCTTCTTACAGATATAATTCTAATATTTTTATCTCTGTATGTAATAATAGCTGTATAATTTTTAGAATCAATTTTTCCTAAAACTAAAAACCTTTCTTCATCTTCACTTTGTGGAGATGGTAATTCAAAAGCATACGGGTCTTCCCATAATTTTTGAGCTTCTTGAAAATCAATTCCATGTTTTTCTTTGTTTATACTGCTTTTATGTTCATAATATTCAAATATCATGTCTAAATTATACCATAATTATAATTAGATTCGATTTTTTCGAGAAAGTTTTGGGTGATATGTAACTTCATCTTCACTATTGCCTACTATCACTTCTTTAGTATCATAGTTAGATCTGTTTTCAAATATTGCTACACTACTTCCTGCATATACATCTCTTATAAGCTCTTGTGGGATGCCATTGTTTATATTTTTGACTATATTGTTTCTATCAAACTCAAGTCCACCTTGTTGCATCTGCATCACTTTGGCTAAGTAGAGTTTTTCTTCTAAGGTTTTGCTATTGTCATTAAAATAAGCTATCGTTTCATTTTGAAGTGCTGTTTGGTCTGTTACTGTAAAGCTAGCTGCTTCTATATCATACTCTATAGAAGAGAGAGTATCTTTAAAGATAGATTGAAGAGCAAAGCTACTCTCTAGTTTTTGAGCTAAGAAGTTGTATTTGTTTGTTAGGTTTGTGTTATTTGTAGTAGGTCTAGCTGGTACTCTTCCACCATTTAAGCTCTCATGATAATAGTTTTCTATCCGACTTGTAACTGTATTCGTTGCTTCAAACCTCTCTACTATCCAAGCTTTTTTATCCGTCTCTGCCATCTGGAAGTTATCTACACTATATCTCTCTTGCATCTCATTTACAAATGCTGTATAACCTGAATGATCTATAAAGTTATCAAACTCTGTTGCTGTTTTAGCCATATCTGTAGTAAGGTCTTGTGCAACTGCTTTAAATTCAGGATCTATGTTGTATTTGATGATGGTATCATAGACTAATCCACTCCCTTTAAATTGAGGTAACTCTCTAGTACTCTCATCTATAGTAAAGTTTGGTATATCTCCTATCTCTACTTTTGTATCTTTTAAATCTGCATTTAATTGTATATCAGCTGCTAACTCTTTGTTACCATCACTATCTGTATATTTACTAGCTGCACTTAAAAGATTTCCATTTAAGTCTATGTTTGTTGAGACATAGTTTAAGTCTATTGACTTTACTCCTGCCTCGTGAAGACTTTTTAACTCTCCATCTTGAACTTTTCCATCTTGGTTAAAATCATTCCAAGTCTCTAATCTATAAAATAGTTCATCTTTTCTATCTATCTTGTTATCACTGTTAGAGTCTATGAGTCTTTTTATCTCTTCAAATCCATTTTCATTTAAATTTCCAAATATTTCATTTATGCCGTCTATCTGTCCGTTATTATTTTTATCATAAGTTACAAGCTTCATACTAAGGATTATATCAAATGAAAAAAGGTTTTAAAAATTGACTTTTAATGTTTTTCTAAAATATTAAATACTGTAGTTTTTAGTTGTGGTAAATCTTCAAATATAGTATTCCAAACTATCTCAAAATCAACACCAAAATACTCATGAATTAAAATATTTCTAAAATCTTTTATATCTCTCCAAGATACTTTACTATGTTTCTTAATAATCTCTTCATTTATGATATTACCAACAGCTTCACCAATAATCTCAAACTCCCTAATAGTGGCACTATATGTTTTACGATCATTTTTAAACTCACAAACTTTCATGCCATTAACATACTCTTCTATCGCCAATATAGAATCATATATATCTTGTAAATAAAGCTTGATATCTCTTTTAGACATAGATTATCTCATCTTGTATAAATTTTTTTGCAATAGGTTTTAAAGAGCTTTCTATACCAAGATCAACTTTTCTTCCAAAAGCTTTTTCTAGCTCTCTTTTTAAACCAAAAAAAATGCGAATATTTTTTTTATCTTTTTCTAGCTCTATAGCAAGATCTATATCACTATCAATTCTTTGTTCATCTCTAGAAAACGAGCCAAAAAGTCCAATCTTAACTACCCCAAATCTATCTCTTAAATCTACTCTATGGATATCTAAATAATTTAAAATATCTTTTTTTGTCAAAGAGACTACCTTCACAGTTTTCATTTTAATCCTTAAACACCATCATTTGGTAGATTATATCATAAATCCAAAATCCACTACAGCCATTATGGAGCTTCCCATCAAGACACCAAAAAACATCATCTAAGTGTGTCTTTGTGTTAGATTTGCATTATCGTTAATATTTTTCTATTTTAGTTGTGTTCTTCCATTTACTTTTTTAAACCATTCAAATATTTTTGCTAAAACAATTATAAACTAGGCAATAGAGGGCTATGTTTTTTTATCTCAAACATAGTGCAAAAGTGTACCTACAAAATATTTAGGGTTTTTACCTTTTACAGGATGCCCTTTGTGTAGCCAGCTCCATGTTGCAGGGAAAATAGCCATACTTCCTTGTTTTGGTTTAATTTTTACATCTAACTGTACAAAGTCTGTCTCTCCACCTTCAAAGTCATCATTTAGATAGATAAGAGCAACCAAAAACCGTTTAGCTGTTTGCAAGTTAGTCACCTCTACATGCTCATCAAACATATCATTGGTATTTGGGAGATATCGTTTCATTCGCAAAGGTTCCATTTGAAACTGTGTAGACCATTGATGAGGTTGAATTTTATACTCTTTTTTGTAGGTAGCAATTCCTTTTAAAAAAATAGCCTTGAGTTTTTCGCTTTCTTTAAAAAACTCATCGTGATTAGATAGATGCAATTGTGTAAATTGCATATGCCAGCCATCTGAAGCATGTACTTTTTTGAAGTCAAAAAAAGAGCTGTATCTTTCAAATTTATCTATAAGGTTTTGGCAATCCTCTTTTGAAAAGGTATTGTCATATAAGCTTATATAGTTTTGCATATTTTATATTTCCTTATTTACAACAGGTCTATTTATTTGTATATCGTTGCAATATTTTGTGAAGAAATTTTTTATGGTTTTCTTAATTTTTTTACCTCTTTCAGTTTTAATCCAACTTTTTCGGCTATTGTTTTATCGTCTAATACATCTAGTAAACCTATAGCTATGGCTCTTTGTTCTTCTAATTTACCCTCTAACTTGCCTTTTTCAATACCTTTTTCTATACCCTTCTCAATACCCTTTTCAATACCTTTTTCTATACCCTTCTCAATACCCTTCTCTTCACCCTTTTTATATATCGGATCACTCTCTAAATCTATTACAAATGGCATCTTTATCTCCTTTTGGTTTTTTTCATATTGTTCATTTAACTCTGGTCTTAGTTTTAAAAGATAGAAGACTTTTCTTAGGTAATCTTCTCTTGTTTTTGGACTAAAATCTCTTAATTTTTTATTTAATCTTTTGAAAAACTTATCTATATCTTTTATATCACATAGCAAGGCTATGATATTATCTGCTATATGATCACTTTTTATAAGTATTTCACAATCAAATTCTCTTATATCTCTTACTTCGTAATTATACACTAAATTTTTTGTTTTTATTTCATTTTTTATATTTAGTTTTTTCTCTCCTACATATAGAACTAACTGTTGTGGAAATTGTTTGTATCTTTCGTAGATTAGTGAAGTATATTTTAGCATTCTTATTGGCATATTTTTATCTTCTATTGATTGTATCTCTAAGTGAAAGAGGGTATCATCTTCTAATCTTGTTAATAGGTCTACTTTTCTCTCTTGTACTTTTGGAAAAGTTATATCTAGTATCTCTTTTATCTCTTTGCCTACTAGGAGTTTTATGAGTGTTTTTGGGATATCTTGAAAGAGGTCTCTTAGGCTTCTGTCGTATATGAAATTTTCTTTTTGTTCTTTTTTCATGAGAAGTATTTTAGCTTAATATGGTTTAGAGATTAATATCAAAATAGTTATTGCATCTAAAGAATATTATTTCACAACAAGTCTAATGAAAATAATTTTAATATTTATTAATTTATAAAACTATTTTAAGAAAATGAGTACATTACAAGTTAAAACAATGTACTCTCTTTGACTGATTATCTTTGTGGTTGGAGTGTTTGTGCGGTATATTGTTTTAGTGACTTTTTTCTCTTTATGTTTATATGCAGACAGTTTTGATGATATTCCAGAGTATTCTGTTGTATTGGAAAAAATTGAAGCAATTGGTAATGGTGATGTAGTGCAAGATGCAGTCTATCAAGAGAAGACTGCTGAAGGTTCTTTAGAAATTATGCAAGATAGTGATGTTTTACATAGTTATCCAGATGCTGAGATTATTGAAATTTCTGAAACGATTGAAGTTTCTGATGATGAGTCGGTAGGTGAAGTTAAAATTATTAAGTATATGTATGATGAACAGATACAAAAAGAGGAGATATCAAATAGTGCTAAAGTTGATATAAGTTTTTGGAATTTGTTAGATGATGCACTAATGAGTTCTGCTAAAATAATTCTTAAAAAACATGATGTAAAATTTACTGAGGCAAATGTAGATATTGTTAAAAATGAGTACTATCCAAAAATATCATTAAATTATGATCATGAATATTATCATGGTTATTCAAGAACTTCTACTGCAAATATAGGAGGAGCTAGTTATCCTAGTTCTTCAGATTATAGAAACTCACTTTATATAAATTTTGATTATGAGCTTTATAGATTTGGGGCTACGGGTTTAAAAGCTAAATTGGCTCAATCAGATGTTGAGATAGTAAAAAGTGAGTTAAGTTTAGAGAAAGAAAGTATATCTAAAGAGCTTCTTTATAGTTATACTAGTGCATTAAAAGCACAAGAGCATATTATTCATAAAATGAAAATTTTATCTCTGCAAAACAGTCTTTTTGATGGTAGCAGAAGGCTTTATGAAGTAGGAAAGATAGCAAAAACAGACTTAATACAAAAAAAGATATCTATTATAAATCTTGAAAAAGAGATAGTACAGCAGAGACTTAACAAGATGGAAGCACTTAAAAATATCGAAATTTTAACTACTATTTCATTAGATAGTGAAGCATCTAAACTTGATATGTTAGAGCCTAAAAAAACTAAACCACTTGCTTACGAGCAGAGTATGAGAGCTAAAAATTTAAAATTACAGTTGAAGAAAAAGTTAAAAGAGATAGAACTTCTTAGAAAAGATCATCTCCCAGCACTATATGTGAGTGGTGAATATAGACTTTATGGCTCTGATAAAGATAGTTTATCTAGAGCCTTAAGAGAGTTAGAGAGAAATAATTGGCGTTTTGGTATAAAAGTCAAATGGACTATATTTGATGGATCTAAGACCGATAAAGTAGTTGAACAGGCAAAAATAGAGGTAGAGAAGCTTATTGAGCAGTATAGGTATGAGAAGTTAGATTTTATAGCTAAAGAGCAAAAGAGAGAACTTTTAAAAGAGTCAATTGATAAGATATTAAGAGAGGAGGGTAGGCTTATTGGTGAGTATGGTGAACAAAAAGAGATGCTTACTCGCCTTGAAGCTGTAGGCAAAGTAAGTTCTATGCGGATTTTTGAAGTTGAGATGGAGAGAATTAAAATAGAGTTGGATTTTAGATTAAAGGTGATCGATAAAGTTTATGAAGAAATTATGAGTGAATTAGTAAGTTAAAAGTTTAATATATTTAAAAATTTATTAAAATAATTAAAATAATTTGTATTTTTAAGTTTAAAAAAGATATTCTACTGTAATTTAAATATAAAGAGTAAAAAAGTTGACTAATTACCATATAATCTTTAAGAGATACAAATCATGCATACAGCATTAATTGCACTTGAGATTGCTGGTAGTTTAAATAGAGTTGCGATAGATAGTAGAGCAATCGCAAAAGAGTATGCATTAGAAGATGGTGTTGAGCCAAGTATTGAAGAGTTGACAAGAATTGCTAAAAAGCAGAGCTTTCGAGCTTCAATTAAAAAACTATCATTAGAAAAATTAGTCGAAAACTACCCAATGCCACTTATTACCCAGATGAAAGATAAAACATTTATCTCTATTTTACAAGTAAATAAAGATGCAAAAGAGTTATTGATATTTAATCCTGTTGATAAAAAAACAGTTACAGTTACATATGAAGAGTTTCATAAGAATTTCAATGGTAAAACAATTGTTCTTAAACATCGCATGCTTTCTCAGCAGGTTAGATTTGGTTTTGGATGGTTTTTAGATCAGATATTACAGTATAAAAAAGTGATTGCTGAAGTATTAATGGCTTCATTTGTTATACAGCTTTTTGGTTTGGTAACCCCACTTTTTACACAGGTAATTCTTGATAAAGTACTTGTTCATCACTCTATGACAACTTTGGATGTTTTGGCGGTTGCATTTTTGGCGGTAACTCTGTTTGATTTTTTACTTAATCTTATGCGAAACTATGTTTTTGTTCATACAACATCTAAAATTGATGCAAAACTTGGATCAAAGCTATTTCATCATCTTCTCTCTTTGCCATTTGTCTATTTTCAAAGTCGAAAAGTTGGTAATATTATAGCTCGTGTTCGTGAACTTGATCAAATTCGTGCCTTTATCGCAAATAAATCCATAACTGTACTTTTAGATATACTATTTAGCTTTGTATTTGTAGCTGTTATGTTTCTATATAGTACACAACTTACACTCATCGCACTTGGGTTTGTTTCTGTTATAGCTACTATCTATTTTTTCACTACTCCAAATCTTAGGCGAAAGCTTGAAGAGAAATTTCATATGGGTGCTGAATCAAATGCCTTTTTAGTTGAATCAGTTACTGGAGCTGAAACTATAAAATCATTAGCACTTGAAGGTGCTATGCAAAAGCGTTGGGAAGATAAATTAGCAAATTATGTTGAAGCAAGTTTTAAGCTTAGCAATCTTGGATTTACACTAGGTGGTTTTTCTGCAATGCTTCAAAAACTTATGACTATCTGTATACTCTATTTTGGAGTAAAGCTAGTTATAAACAATGAACTTACAGTTGGTCAATTAATCGCATTTCAAATGTTTGCTAATCAATTTTCAGCTCCAATACTAAGGCTTGTAAATCTCTGGAATGAGTTTCAGCAAACACTAATATCAGTTGATAAATTAGGAGATATTTTAAACTCTCCACCAGAAAAAAGTGGTGATAAAGCAATTACACTTGATAAAATAAAAGGTGAAATTGTCTTTAAAAATGTAGGATTTTCTTATAATCCAAATGCATCTAATGTAATTAATGATTTAACATTTAGCATAAAAGCTGGCATGAGTGTAGGTATTATTGGGAGAAGTGGAAGTGGTAAGAGTACGGTGACAAAACTTATGCAGAGGCTTTATATTCCTAGTGAAGGTGTTATTTATGTTGATGGTGTTGATATTAGACATTTTGATCCAAAATGGTTTCGCCACCATATAGGTGTGGTACTTCAAGAAAATTTTCTTTTTGCTGGTACAATAAAGGAGAATATATCCTTAGCAAAACCAGATGCTTCAATGGATCAGATTATCGCAGTTGCTAGAGTTTCTGGAGCAGATAGTTTTATAACTGAACTTTCAGAGGGTTATGATACAGAGGTTGGTGAGAGAGGAGCATCACTCTCAGGTGGACAAAAACAGAGAATTGCAATCGCTAGAGCACTCATCACAAATCCAAAAATCCTTATTTTTGATGAGGCGACTTCTGCACTTGATTATGAGTCAGAAAAAATTATAAATCAAAATCTTAAAAAAATAAAAGAGGGAAGAACAACAATTATAATTGCCCATCGTTTATCAACTGTAAAAGAGTGTGATGTCATCATAGCACTTGATAAAGGAAAGATTGTAGAGGCTGGAAAACACGAAGAGTTAATAGCAAAAAAAGGGTATTACCATCATCTATATACCCAACAAGAAGTATAGATGGAATTTGAAGATCATAACACTAAATCTATAAAAGATAAAAGTAGGTTTAAACCACATTTAGTTGAGATAGAAGATGAGCCTATCAGTCCTCTTGGTAGAAAGATTTTATGGACAATTTTAATTTTTATGGCTATTGCTGTGGCTTGGCTTTTTATAGGAAAAACAGATGTAGTTATAAGTGCAAGGAGTGAAGCTATTCCTATTGGAAATGTAAAAACTTTACAATCTTTAATAGGTGGCTCTGTAAAAAAAATATTTGTTAAAGAGGGTGATTCTATATCTAAAGGGGCTCCTTTGATAGAGATAGATCCAACTGTAGAAGAGACAAATATCGAAGCTAAAAGACGGACTTTAACTATCTTAGAGCTTGAAACTAAAAAGTTAGAATCACTTATACATGGGAGAGAATTTTTAACAGATCCAAATATTGACCCAAATATTACAGGAATTATAGAGGGAATGTATAGAAGTGAAAAGGAGATGATAAGTGAAGAGCGTGCAAGAATTGATGAGCAAATAAATCAGGTAAATGAAGAGATAAATGCAATAAAAGTTGATAAAAATAGAGCATATGGACTCTATAATATGGGATTAAAAGAACAAAAAAGACTTAAAACTGTTTTAGACATTATCGCTAAAGATGAGTATTATAAAGTTCAAAAGGAGAATTTATCACTAAAAAACGAGATGAATAGAAAATCCTATGAGATAAGAAGATTAAAAGAGCAGTTAAATGAGTTTCAAAGACAGAAGACTCTTGTAGTTAAAAATTTTCAAAGCAAACTTTACAATAATTTAACTCAAAAGCAGAAAGAACTTTTAGCACTTAAATCTGAGATTGATACGATTGATTTTAAAAAACAAAAACAGGTGATTACCTCTTCTGTTGATGGAATTGTTGGAAAAATAGCGATAAATACTATCGGAGCTGTTGTCTCACCTGCTGAGAAGCTTATGACTATAATCCCCAAAGATGTACCAATACAGTTAAAATCGATTGTGGCAAATAAAGATATAGGGTTTATTCATCTAGGTATGGATGTTGCTATAAAAATAGATACATTTAGTTATCAAAGATATGGCTTTTTAGATGGAAAGGTGAAACGAATCTCTTCAAATGCAATTATGGATGAAAAATTAGGGCTAGTTTATGAGGTATTTGTAGAGTTACAACAGACATATCTGATGGTTGAAGAAGAGAAACGATACATACTTCCTGGCATGAGTGCAACAGCTGAACTCAAGGTAGGAGAGAGAAGAATTATTGAGTTTTTTATCTACCCATTAACTCAATATTATGACGAGGGAATTAGTGTTAGATAAATGTCGGTGCATCATTAGAAAAAAGTACCAAATCTCCTGGCAGAGTCTCTTCAGCTAAAGTCTCTTCAAGTTTTGCTTTATCTGTTAAAAGTATCTTTTTTGCCTTTTTAATATTTTCATACAAAACAGTTGCATTTACCTTTCCTGTGATAATCACTGTGTCAAATATCTCATCAATCTTTTTAGCTAATTTTATATTGCTCTCACAATCACTCTCAATTACCCCTGGAGTAATAATGACTTTTTTACCTTTATAAGTTTTGCATAACTCATATGAGCTTAGCATACCTTCTAAGTTTCCATTAAAACTATCATCAATAATCAATTTTCCAGCCACTTCCATCTTTTGTAGTCTGTGTTCTACCTGTTTTAGATTTTCTATGGATTTTTTTATATCTTCTATTTTTATACCAAGTTTGTTAGCTACAAAGATAGAGACAGCAAGATTTATAGCATTAAACTCTCCTAAAAGAGGTGTTTTAAAGTGGTGTATCTGATTTTGAATCTCTAAATCAAACTCTAATCCATCTAATGTTGCTTTGATATTTTTTATATTATCTCCAA
>JAMOMX010000185.1 GCA_027066935.1 Sulfurimonas sp.
AAACCGATAATTACTGTACTTTTATTTTTCAAGAACTTATTGAAAGTGACAGATTATATGAAGTTAGTGGATTATTTGATAACACACATACCACATTTTATATTTTGGGAAATGATAAATTGGATGTAATGAAAATGCAAAAAAAATTATGTAATCAGAGCATAACTCTTTCGAAGAATTAACAAACATATTAAATTGAAAACTCACTTAAATTTAGCTACAGTGATGTAATAAACTGTTACGGCTATATTTTGAATGACTTGGAGATGTCGCGATTGACTGATTGGGAGCCTATTCCTGATGGGCATAAAGGAACACATGATCCACATTGGGATCAACAATTTCCAAATGGTACACATAAACCACAATATCCTCAATAAGGAATATATATATGAAAAAAGGTGATAAAGTCATACTTAGGAGTTTTTTTGGTACTAAAACATCCAATGAAGCTGTAGAAGATCAATATAATTATTGGAAATTGATAGGGTCTTTAGGAACAATCAAAGAGATACGAGAGAAACATTCATTTTATCCTGAAAAAGGTGAACAAGCACTTGTGCAATTTGATAATTTAGATAATTTACAATTAGTGGCTCACAATAAAGCCCCCAATTCACTCTGGTGCTTTGTAACAGACTTATCATTACAGCATTAAGGTTGAGGAGTGAATTTTAAAGAGGTGTAAGACATTAAAAACTCACTTTATCATGTTACCGAGCAACACGTCGAAAGAGACAACAGGCTATAATATTAATAATTTTTTTTAAGGTATATTATTCAAACGTTCAAAAATAAAATAATAATAAGTCTGAATATTATGGGTGAAGAGAATCTTATTGAGGGTATGAAAAATTTAAGAATTTCACCTTCTAGTTTTTGGAAGCAAGGAGATTCTAAAACTTCAAAATCTAAATTACAGCACTTGACAAGCGGTTTAAAATATACTATTGCTTATGAAAATATTATACATGTTGGTGATGTATTAGAAGAATTTATCTCTTTTTTAACTCCCATAAAAGAAGAGTTAGGCTTACTTACTAATGTTAAAAAAACAATGAGTATTGCAATATATATTTATGAGGATATGCCAAGCTTTTTATACGGTGTAGAGTCTATACAGTTTCTTTCTTATATTAATGCAGAATTAGATCAAGATATTTATTATTTGGAAGAATAAGATTTAGCCAAAGTCAAAAATAGGGATCACAACGAGTTACCAAACACTTTAATATCTCTACACTCCTTAAAGAGGTAACTTACAATTGTTTTGATAAGATGTGAACCTTTATGGGTATGTGTTGAATGATCCGGTGAATTGGGTGAATCCTTTGGGCGAGGACTGTATAATAATGCGCAAGGGATAGGAAAAAAATGACAATGGATGAAAAAGATATAGTGCTAGCTGATATTATACCTATGGTCGTTGCACTTGTATTGGCAATAGTTGTAGCCAGTTATATGTTACAGCTTATAGTATTAGAATTGTTGATTGCTAGACCTAGTTCGACAATGGGAGTAGGGTTTATTTTTATTCCAATATATGCTTTGATAGCTGCTAGTGTTGGTTATTTTTTAGGTTATTTATTAAAAAATATCGCGTTAAAATATACTATACATAACCAGATAAATAAAGTGACATTTATAAGAAGAATTATAATTGTGACATTATTTGGAATAATACTATCTGGCATATTTGCATGGCAACAGATTCAAAGTTATGAAAAATATAATGCCCCACGTATATTAAGTAATAAAGCACATTTTGTAAAGTCTCAATATCAAGAAGAACTAAAATTACAGAATAGTATACCTTCACAATTAATTTGGAGTCATGGAGATATAAATAGTAGTTTGATACAGTGGAATAACCACAATCTGTTTTGTGAAATATCTAATGCTACAAATATGAAAATTATCTCCGATAAGCAAGTTAAAGCAGTGTATGATTTTAAAGACTATACATCATATATATCTAAAATTGAGATATTGTCAAATGAATATTTAATTGTCTTAGTTAAATTAAGAGCAACATCATTTCGTTCAATGTTATTGATATATGATGGAAACTTTGAGCTTATTTATGAAGAATTATTGGAACGTTGTAACAAAAGTGATTATATGTATCTTATTAGTGAACAAAGTGAAGAGTTACTTAGTGTAAATAGTTGTCAACCTTTTTCTATCAAACTAAAATAAGGAGTTTTAAAACTTTTTGTTCTAAAATTGTTAATTTGCTATATGCACCGTAGGAGAACAAATGAATAGTGATGATTTATTAAAACAAATGCAAATGATGCTTACTCAGGATACTCAAAGCTTTTTTGAACACTTAGGTGGATTGCATGGCAGTGAAGTTTTAAGTATTTTTTTTAATGAACAAAAAAAAGAATGTATGATTAAAGTTGATGATCTTTATGCAAATTTTGTAGGTTTACCTGAGTACAAAAACTTAAAAAATATTACATTGTTAATTGATGTAAAGGGTTATAATATTTGTATAGATAAGCAAGCAGATGATGTTTTGTCTATTTATGATGTGGAAATAAAAAATGATTATTTAAAGGTATTATTTTCACCATCTGGTTATTTAGAAATATGTTTTTTAAATATTTAGAGGTGTAGTTTATGCTACTTTTGGTGACTGACACGGAATTTTAAACGCTCTCTCAG
>JAMOMX010000186.1 GCA_027066935.1 Sulfurimonas sp.
GAGGGAGCAAAAAAACAAGGTTATGATTATGAAAAAGCATCTAAGCTGTTTGACTTAATTGAAAAATTTGCAGGATATGGTTTTAATAAATCTCACTCAGCCGCTTATGCGATGATAACTTTTCAAACAGCATGGTTGAAAACATACTATCCAAATGAATTTATGGCAGCACTTTTAACAAGCGATAAAGATAATACCGATAAAGTTGTTCGTTATATTGATGAAGTAAAACGGATGGGAATTAATTTAAGTCCTCCAGATATTTGTGACTCTCAATTAGAATTTTCTGCAATAAATAAAGATGGACAAGAAACAATTTTATTTGGTCTTGGTGCTATAAAGGGTGTTGGTTCAGCTGCTGTTGAAGCTATGCTTTTAGAGAGAGAAGAAAATGGTGATTATATATCGTTGCAAGATTTTGTAAATAGGATTGAGCCATCTAAAGTAAATAAGCGTGTAATAGAATCCGCTATAAAAGCTGGTGGTTTTGATAGATTTGGATACTCTCGAAAAGCATTACTTGATCAGATAGAGCTGATTATAGATACTGCAAAAAATGCCAGTGAAGCTAAAAAAAATGTGGTTGGAAGTTTATTTGGAGATGATGCTGAGATAACTACTATAGAGTTAAATCTTACAAATTCAGATGAGTATGAATTAAAATCTATTTTAGAGTTTGAAAAAGATACATTAGGTTTTTATGTAAGTGGACATCCACTTGATGAGTATAGAGAAAAAATTAGTGAGTTAAACTATACTCTTTCATCTGAGATAGAGGGTGTAAAAGATGATAGTTTTGTAGTTTTTATTGGTAAAGTTGAAGATATTACTAAAAAGGTATCAAAAAAGGGTAACCAATTTGGGATTGTAAATCTTATGGATTTTCATGGAAATATTGAGATTATGCTTTTTGCAGATAAATTAGAGCAACTCGATGAGATGAATCTTGATGAGCCAATAGCTTTTAAGGCAAAAATAACTCATACAGAGATGTTTACTAGAATTGGTGTTACAAAGATTATGTCACTTAAAGAAGCAACAAAAGAAACAAAAAAAGTTAAAAAAGAGGTGCGAGAAATTCGTGAGAATCCACTGCATTTATCAATAAGACTAGATGAAGATACAAAAGTTTTAGATGAACTATATATGCTTGTAAGACAAAATCCAGGTAACCGTGAATTAAGATTAACGATAATCTCAAAACTTCAAAATGTGGTTATAAATTCGGGAATTAGAGTCAATAGTAATCTTGTAAAAGCACTCGATGGTAATAAGAGTGTAGATATTCTCTAAATACCAAATATTAAAAGTAGTACAGGTAAAAGCAATAGGTCAGCTACTATTGCCATAAACATAGCAAGCATAGTTAATAATCCAAAATATATTGTTGGGATAAAGTTTGATAGTGTAAGGATAGAAAAACCTATCACTATAATAGTAGATGTATAAAACATCGCTCTCCCAATGCTTGCATGTGAGTTAAATATAGCAGTTTTTGTATTTTTAGTCTCTTTATACTCTAAAATAAATCTGTATATATAGTGTATGGTATCATCAACAGCGATTCCTATGCTGATGGCTGCTATAGTTATTGTCATCATATCTAGTGGTATATTCATCCATCCCATAAATCCAAAAATAACACTTACGGGAATGGTATTTACAACTATTGCAATGGTTGCTATTTTTAAACTTTTAAAAAGTACTAAAAACATGAAAAACAATATAAATAAAACTACACCAATAGTTTTAATTTGTGAATCAAAAAGAGATTGAAGCATATTATTATATATCACTAAAAGATTTGATATTTTGTATTCTTCATAATTTGGGTTTATTATTTTTTCTAAATCTTTATCAATTTTTTTGAGTAATAAATCTCTTTGAAGATTTGGTTGTGAGTCGATAATTCTTGTGCTTATTCTAACTTTATTGTTCTCAATATCTATATATGGTGATAAAATAATTTTTTTATATTTTTGTGGTAATTCTTGATACAAAAGTGCTAAAGTTAAACTGTCTACCTCCTCTCCATCATTTAAAGTTTTGATGATTTCGCCCATTGTAGCGAGGGATAATACTTTTCCGATAGGCTTTAATGAATCAAGATAATCATGTACTTTTTTTATTTTTTGTAATTTATTTTGAGTAAACCAATATGTTTCTTTGTCTATCTCATTTTCTTCAAATTCATCTTCAAATTCATCTAACTCATCATAAGTATTTTCCTCAATAATCTCTATAGACTTTATGTCATCACTATTTTCTTTAAATGTCAAAATTATATCAAGAGGGGTGGTGCCTCCAAGTTTTTTATCTATTAGTGCCATCCCTTGATATATCTCTGTATCTTGTTTAAAATAATCTATGAAACTGTTTTCAACTCTAAGCTTAGTAGCGCCAGTAATGGAAAATACTACAACAAGGATAGTTGTAGCAAGTATTGTTTTTTTGTAAGTATAAGCTATGTGTGCCATTTTTGAACTAAATGGTTTATCACTTGAGTTTGAATTTTCTTCTTGAGTTTTATTAAAAAAAGTTAAAATAATTGGAAAAAGAATAAATGTAGTTATTAATGAAATAACCATACCAAGACTCATCATCCAACCAAAGTTTATAATGGGAACTATATTACTAACAACTAATGAGCTAAATCCAGCCATAGTTGTAATAACCACGAAAAATGAAGGTTTTGCCATAGATAGTACTGTATTTAAAAGTAAGTTTTTTTGACTTGTATTTTTATTTTTTATGGAGAGTTCTTTATACCTTATTATTAGATGCACAACTAATGACATATTCATTATGAGTAGAAGAGATATGTAGTTTGAAGATACTATAGTGATTTCAAAGCCAAAAAGAGCTAAAAGCCCACTAGTAATTATAAGAGAGACGCTACATATAAATAGTGCTATTACAACCCATCGTATCTTTTTTAGAAGTAAGAATAAAACTATTATTAATAAAATAACTACTACAAAGCCAAAAGTTTTTAGATCGTATTTTACAAACTCTACCATATCATCAGCAATCATATCTGCTCCACCTAGATGAAGTTTTACTTTTTTGTTTTTAAGCTCAAAGTTTTGTAGTATCTCTCTTATTTGTTCAATTGATTGATGAGTTCGTACCCTTGCTGTATCTCTATGCTTTTTTAGATTTATCTGTATTTTATTAAAGTTATTTTTTTCATCTTCATTTAAAACTCTCTCTTTTTTTAATAGTAAAAATTTATCTCTATTATCTATTAAATCATAATATGTATGATCTCTTTTCAGATTTACAGATATTGCAGTAGTTTTAAAGTCATCACTAACCAAGTTTTCTTTATAGATAGGGGAGTTTAAAAATTCTTGTTTAACTAACACCTTGTCTATGTTTTTAGTTTGAAGTGTTGGTACATTTTTTACAAGATCTTCAATTGGTCTTGGAGGGGATTGTAAAAGTGGAACATTAACAATAGAGTTTATAGATTCTACTATATCTATCTTTTTTATATTTTCACTTAGAGTTATAATATTATTAATATTTTCATCACTTAAAAGATCGTCTTCTATGCTATAGACTACTACTAAAAAGTTTGGAGCTTCAAAACGTTTTGAAATCTCTCTTGTGTATTCTAAGTCTTTATCTCCCTCAAGAAGAAGTGTCTCCGCACTAGCATCTATCTCTAGTTTGAGTGCAGACAAAGCCATGATAACTATAAATATACTCATGAAAAATAAAACTATTTTTGGATATTTTAAAATATAGTTTTGATATATTTTTTTTAACATTTATATATTACTTAGAGAGAATTTTCATCAATTCATCTATACTTTTAGTTTGTAAAAACTCTCTAAACTGTGCTTTATCTGCTTTTAAAATACTAACTCCTAGAATTTCAACATCATATATTAGCCAACTATGTTTATTTTCTTTTTGCTTTTTTGGTTTATAAAACTTATATACTATTTTTAATTTTTCATCATTATTTTCAAAATTAGTTACTAAAGATATTCTATTAGGTTTTGGTTGGTGTATCTCTTTTATCTCAATTATCTCATTGTTATATGTATCTAGTTTAGAGGAGTATGAGGTTGCCATTTTTCTTATGTATAACTCTATAAATTTAGCTCTTTTCTCTTTTTTTAAACTTTTCCACGTTTTTTTCCCTAAAGCAAGTTTTGTCATCAGTTCAAAATCAAATGTTGATGTCAATAAATCTATAATGACATCGTTTTTATCAGCAATAGAGAGCTCTTTGTTTTGGATAATAATGATAACTTTATCAATTTTATCCAAGAAGTAATTTTTTAGTTCAATTTGTTCATTAGCTATTAAGTTTTGTGTAAATATAAACATACTACATATTACTAAAATTTTTTTTAATATACTATTCATTTTTTATTCCCTAATTTGTTTATCTCTGTATTGTTCATACACATCTTTAAGGTATGGATATAAATCTACTGAGTCTTCTTTTAATTTATTATATCTATTTATATCTAGTGAAAAATTATTTATAAGTTCATAAGAATTTACACCAAGGTAAGACCACCAAGTATCTGTTAATGTAAACCATCTTCTATCAGTATAGTCAATAGGATTAAGATATGAGTTTGGTATCATGCTTAGTGTATCTCTTAGGTTTGATGGACCAAAAAGTGGCAATACAATATGTGGACCACTTCCCACACCATAAAAACCAAGTGTTTGACCAAAATCTTCTTCATGTACCTCTAAGTTAAAATAATTTTTTGCAGGATCAAAAAGCCCTAGAATACCAATAGTACTATTTACCACAAATCTTCCTGTTTCTTCAGAAGCATTTTTAAATTTAAGCTGAAGCAGATTGTTAACTACTCTTGTTGGATAAGCAAGATTATTAAAAAAATTGCTTATGCTTTTTCTAATTTCATAATGAACTATTATATTATAGCCTTTTGTGACTGGTGTTAAAATATAGATATAAAGTTTATCATTAAAACCTGTCATAAACCTATTGTAGCCACTAAATGGGTCATATATATCTTTTATTTTAATATCTTCTTCAAATTCATCAAATAGCTCATCATCACTAATTAAAGTTTCCTCTTGATAGTAAATATTTTCATTAATTTGATTTATATTTTTTGAGCTGCATCCAGTAAAAATAATAAGTGTTAAGCAAAGGATACACAATGATTTCAATCTAAAAGCTCCTATTATTTATAAATTTAAAGTATTATATTGAATTATGTATAAAGTAAATGTTAACTGATTTATATTTGAAGCTTTAGATAGGGAGATTTATGTATACTTTTGGAATTAAGTTAAGGAATGATATGAATAAAAATGATTTTAACGAGGGTTTATTAGGTTTTTTAGATGCTTCACCTACACCATTTCATGCTACTCTAAATATGACAATGATGTTAATCAATGCTGGATTTATTAAGCTTGAAGAGACACAAAAGTGGGATTTAAAAGAGGGCTCAAAATATTATGTAACTCGTAATGATTCTTCTGTTATAGCGTTTACATATTCAGGTGCTAAAAACTACACTATGATTGGTGCTCACACTGATTCTCCAAACTTAAAATTAAAACCAAATCCAGTTATTAAAGAGCATGGAATTGTAAAATTTGGAGTTGAGAGTTATGGTGGGCTTTTACTTAACCCTTGGTTTGATAGAGATTTATCACTTGCTGGCCGTGTATCATATTTGGACTCAAAAGATGAGATAAAAGATATTTTAATTGATGTTAAAAAATCAATTGTAACTATTCCCTCACTCGCAATTCATTTAGATGATAAAGCCAATAAAGATAAAACCATAAATAAACAAACAGATATTTGTCCAATCCTTACAACAAATAGTGATTTTGATTTTGATGAGTTTTTAAAATGGCAACTAGCAAAACTTAATATATTAGATGTTAAAGAATTATATTCAAGTGAGCTTAGTTTTTATGATACACAACAAGCTGCCTTTGTAGGGTTACATGATGATTTTATATCTAGTGCAAGGTTAGATAATTTGCTTTCATGTTATGTTGGACTTTTAAGTATCTGTAGCGTTGAATCTGATAAGCCGATGCTTTTTATCGCTAGTGATCATGAAGAGGTTGGAAGTGAATCAACTTCAGGAGCAGGGGGGAGTTTTTTAGAAAATACTTTAAGAAGAATGTTTAAAGATTATGATGATTATATGAGTATGATTAGAAGTTCTGTATTAATCTCTGCAGATAACGCACATGCAATCCATCCAAACTTCCCAACAAAACATGATAAAGAACATTCCCCCTTGTTAAACAAGGGCGCAGTTATTAAGATTAATGCTAATCAGCGTTATGCTTCAAACTCTACAACAATATCAAAGTTTATGAATGTAGCAAGGAGATTAAAAGAGCCATATCAACAATTTGTAACTCGCTCAGACATGGGTTGTGGATCTACGATAGGACCAATTACTGCAACAAGATTAGGGATAGAGACTATAGATGTTGGTTTGCCAACTCTTGGTATGCACTCTATTCGTGAACTATGTGGGAGTGATGATGCTTTTTCACTCTATAAAATAGTTGTTGGATTTAAAGCGTGAGCCAAAACATAGTAACTCCAGAGGAATTATCTCTTTTAATTGAGCAGACATATAAAGTTGAAAACGAATTTAATGAGTTAAAATTATCTTATGAACATCTACAAGATACAGTAGAGGGAGTTGTAGAATTTTTACCAAATGCTATCTGGATAGTTGATGAAGACAATAATATCTTTTTGCAAAATTCAAAAGCTAGAGAGTTAAAGCAACTCTTTGAGTTGTTGGAGTTTAAGAGAGATGATTATGAACTTAAATTTGAAGATAAATCATACTTAGTTAAAAGTTCTACATATAAAGATAAAAAGATGTATTCAACTACAGATATAACTGAACAAAAACGTAAAGAAAATTTAGCAACTATGGGACAGATGGCTGCTCATCTTTCACACGAGATAAGAAATCCAATAGGCTCTATCTCTCTTTTGAGTTCAACTCTAAAAAAGCGTGTAATTCCTGAAAATATACCTATTGTTGAAGAGATTCAAAACTCTGTTTATAAGATAGAAAGAATAATAAATGCCACCTTGATGTTCTCTAAAGGTGTTAGGGCAAACAAAAAAATATTTTTATGGGATACTCTTCAAAAAAGTCTTATATTAGCATGTGGATATTATGGTTACACCAAAGAGATTCGTTTTAAATTTCCAGATATTGATTTTGAGCTAGATGGTGACTTTGAGTTATTAGAGATTCTTTTTACAAATTTTTTATTTAACGCTATTGATGCGATAGAGTTAGATGATGAAGAGGACGGCACTATAGAGTTAAAATATGAATTTAAAAACAATAATCATATGTTTTACATTTATGATAGCGGTGTAGCTATAGAGAGTAAAAAAGAGTTATTTGAAGCTTTTAAATCAACTAAAGTTAAAGGAAATGGCTTAGGGTTAGTTCTTTCTCGCCAAATTGCAGAAGCACACGGTGGAGGGGTAGAACTTTTAGATAGTGAAAAAAAATGTTTTGAGATATATTTTACTTAACTTTTATAAAAAGAGAACAAAATGCCTAAAAAGGAATAGTATCAGATCAGTTAAGTAAGAGGGCATAAATAACTTTATTATTTTTTAGATATAATCTCTTTATAAAAGACTCTTTTAGTCTTTGTGGCTATGTGTTTGGAAGTGTTTTCAATTTAAATCATTTCTATTTTAGTCTGATAGAGATTATAATATCGGACTAAAATAAAAATAATATGATAATAAAAAATCTTGAACAACTTCCATTTATAGGTAAAAAATGAAGGAAAAATATGGAATGTGAATTCCCATCAATTAATTCAAATAATCAAGAAATATTAGAAATTTTAGATAGTGTAAAAGTTATAGCTATAGTTGGTCTTTCTCCAGATGAGACTAAGTCTAGTAACAGAGTTGCAAAATTTTTGCAGACCCATGGGTATAAAATAGTTCCAGTATATCCAAAAGAAGATATTATTCTTGGTGAAAAAGTTTACCGCTCACTTTTAGATATTCCATTTGAGATAGATATGGTAGATATTTTTCGTAAACCAAATGCTTTTGATGCTATAGCTGATGCTTGTATAGAGCGTGGTGATATTAAAGTGTTTTGGGGACAGTTGGGACTTGTTAATAATGAAGCTGCACAAAAAGCTAAAAACGCAGGTATGAAAGTTGTTCAAAACCATTGTCCAAAAATAGAATTAGAAAATAGATAGGATTATAATTGCTAGATTTAAACAAAATACAAAAAGCAACACAAAGAATTAAAGATGTAGTAATAAATACTCCATTTTCCTATGCACAACACTTAAGTTCAATCTGTGATATAGAAATTTATTTAAAAAAAGAAAATTTTCAAGTTACTGGTGCTTTTAAAATACGCGGTGCATATAACAAAATATCTACATTAACCAAAGAACAATTAGCATGTGGAGTTATAGCAGCTAGTGCTGGAAATCATGCACAAGGTGTAGCACTCTCAGCTTCAAGATTTGGTATCCGTGCTGTTATTATAATGCCTGAATCAACCCCTTTGACAAAAATAGATGGAGTTAAACATTATGGTGCTGAGGTTTTTTTAAAAGGTGCTAATTATGATGAAGCTTATGCTTATGCACTTGAGTTTGGGAAAAAAAACTCTTTAACTTTTATACATCCCTTTGAAGATGAAGAGGTTATAGCTGGACAGGGTACACTTGCTCTTGATATCTTAAATGAAAGAGATGACTTAGATGCTATCATTATACCTGTTGGCGGGGGTGGACTTATTTCAGGAATGGCAGCGGCAATTAAGCAGTTAAGTCCTAATACTAAGATAATAGGAGTTGGGGCTAGTGGTGCTCCAGCTTTAAAAAATTCATTTGATTTAGGAGAAGCGATTGATTCTGTAAGTGTTAAAACTATAGCTGATGGTATCGCTGTTCGTGATAGCTCTAAAATTACATTAGCACACATGTTGGATACTGTTGATGAGTTTATTAGTGTTGATGATGAAGAGATAGCTAGTGCTATTTTATTTTTGCTAGAACGACAAAAACTTGTTGTTGAGGGTGCTGGTGCAGTTGGAGTAGCTGCTGTTTTACACAATAAACTAACACATTTAAAAGGTAAGAAAGTTGCCATAGTTTTAAGTGGTGGAAATATGGATGTTACACTTTTAAATGTAATTATTGAAAAGGGGTTATTGAAGTCTGGTCGCAAAATGAAGTTAACAGTTACTTTAGTAGATAAACCAGGTTCATTAAAGCATTTTACAGAGATCCTAGAAGAATTAAATGCAAATATAGTGCATATAGCTTATGATAGAACATCAGTTTCACTTGATTATGGTGATGCAAATGTAACGGTACATATGGAAACAAAAGGTGAAGAGCATCAAGCAGAGATAAAATATATTTTACAAAAAGATGGATATTTAAGAGATTAAAAGATATGAAACCATTAAAAACAAAAAAATTTTCAAAACCTATTATTTATTGTAAATATTTAGATGATGGTACATTGTTGGCTGTTGATAAAGATACTACAGCAAGATATTTAGATATTGATACTTTTGCAACACTAAGAGGCTTTAAACTGAATGTTAAACACACTTGGTATAAAAATAGTATAGTTTCTTGTAGTGACGATGGATCTTTTTTTGCACTTCAAAGTGCTGATTGTAAATATTCACAAGTTTTTGATACAAAATTAAAAAAATCTATTATTAAAGTTGATAGACATAATGGTGAAGTTTCATCTATCGCAGTTGACCCACAAGGCAAATATTTTTTTTCATGTGGGGAGGATGGAAAAACTTTTGTAGTAAATATTAAAAGTGGAAAATTAAGTTACACATTACCTGCACATATAGATGAAATAAATGATATAGTATTTAGTTCTAATGTCCAATATGTTGCTACAGCTAGTTATGATAAAAAAATATCTATTTTTAATCTTTTAACGATGACCCCTTTTGCAAAATTATTATCCCATGCCGCTGTTACTAAAATAAAATTTTTATCACAACATAGACTTTTTAGTATTGACAAATCTAATGATGCAATTATTTGGGATTTAAAAACTAAAAAAATTATTACGAGATTAAAAGGTATACATGATGATGTATTAAAAGTTACAGCATCTGAAAATTTTTTATTTTTATCAACAGTACTAGGATATGTAATTGTCTATGAATTAGGTGATTATAAGCAACTATCAAGAAAATTTTTAGATATGGGTTCCTCTATCACAATGATTGAGTTTAATGAAAAATCAAATGAATTAGTAGTAGCTACGGAAAGTGGAATACTCTCTTCATATAATATATATGAAGGTAAAGAGCAATTACAAAAATTCTTTGATGAAAAAAAATATGAATTGATGTATAAATTTGTAGAAAAAAACCCATTTTTACAATACACAAAACCTTTTATTATGATGTTAGCTATTTGGGATAAAACGGTTGAAAAGGTGATTAAATTACTTCAACACTCCAAAAGTGAAGAAGCAAAGTTTTTTTTTAAAGAGTTTAAAAATATTCCATCTAAAAGCTCAGCTATGAAAAAAATAATGCAAGAATATGATGAATATAATAAATTTTTACTTATGATAAAACAAGGAAATATCTCTTTAGCATACTCTATAGCAAACAAACATCCCTCTTACAAAAACTCAAAAGCATTTATCTTCCTTGAAGAAAAATGGAGAAAATTATTTTCACAAGCTCAAAAACTTTTATTGGAACCAAAAGGTAAAGAAAAAGCCAATGAGCTATTAGCTTCTTATCGTGGTGTTAGTGAGAAAACAAAACATATTCAAGAGATGTTTACAAAAAGTAAGGTATATAATAGATTTAAAAATGCTATAGCTCAAAAAAACTTTAAAGTAGTTTTTGAATTAGTAAAAGTAAATAAATATTTAAAAGAGTTCCCAGATTATTTTTCTGTACTTCTATTGGGAGATAACTTATTTATAAAAGCAAATAAATCTATTAAAGATGGAGATGTTCATACAGCAATTAAACTACTTAGGGTCTTAGAGGATTTTCCAGATTTTAAAACTGATGCTAAAAAAATGATAATAGATATTGAAAATCAAGGTAAATTTTTAAAAGCACTTGATGATGAAGATTTTATAAATGCATATGAACTTTTAGATAATTCAATACTGCTTCCATTAACTTCAGATGGAGCACATCTTAATAAATTGTGGAAAGATGATTTAGCGATGGCTGAAGTTTATGCAGCTAGTGGAGATATTGTAGAGATTGATGGTATTTTAGAAAAATATAAAAATATAAGTTCTAAAAACATGTCTTTAGCTACCATTTATTCATGGGCATATAATGTTCAAATTGAAAACGCTATAAAATATAATAAAGATAAAGATGAAATTGAAAAAGCTATTAAAAAATATATAATCTTTTTTGGTTTAGAAGATCATATAGTCTCAACATTTGAAATTTATAAATCTAAATTTAAAGATACAAAACTTAATTTAGATTCATTAAAAAAAGGTTCTAAAGAGTTATGGAGACCATCGATGAGAGTGCTAAGTATCTTAGAATGATATTTAATTTTCAAACTATTAACCATTTTAACCTCAAATAAATACAAAAAAGATATAATAGGCAAATTTTTTATTAGAGGAGACTTTTCATGCAAATTAATGGCGCTCAAATGGTTATAGAAGCTTTAATCGCAGAAGGTGTAGACACAGTTTTTGGCTACCCAGGCGGAGCTATCATGAATGTCTATGACGAAATATATAAACAAAAAGAGTTTCAACATATTTTAGCTCGTCACGAACAAGCAGCTGTTCATGCAGCTGAGGGTTATGCAAAAGTAAGTGGAAAAGTTGGTGTAGCAATGATTACATCTGGACCAGGTTTTACAAATGCTGTAACTGGTTTAGCAGATGCATATATGGATTCTATTCCTTTGGTTGTAATATCTGGTCAGGTTCCAATGAGTCTTATTGGTACTGATGCTTTTCAAGAGATCGATGCAGTTGGAATAAGTCGTTCATGTACTAAGCATAACTATTTAGTTACAAAAGCTGCCGATTTGCCAAGAATATTAAAAGAAGCATTTCATATCGCTGCAACTGGTCGCCCAGGTCCTGTTCATATTGATATTCCAAAAGATGTTACGGCTGAAATTGCTGAGTTTGATTATTCAATAGAGTTACAATTAGAAACTTACAAACCTCATACAAAAGGTAACCCTCGTCAAATTAAAAAAGCTATGGAGGCTATAGCAAACGCTAAACGCCCACTTTTTTATTTGGGTGGTGGTATAATAAATGCAAATGCTGCTTATGAAGTTAGAGACTTAGTTAAAAAAACAGGAATTCCTGCAGT
>JAMOMX010000187.1 GCA_027066935.1 Sulfurimonas sp.
TGAATTAGATAATGGACATGTAATTTTATGTCATATAGCTGGAAAAATGCGTATGCATTACATCAAAATACTTCCAGGAGATAAGGTTAAACTTGAACTTACTCCATACTCTTTAGACAAGGGTCGTATCACTTATAGATACAAATAGAGATAGTTTCCTGAGCTTTCAGGGACTATTTTTTTGCTCCAAATATCAATATTGGTAAAAACTTACCACCCCACAATAAAAATAGTATAATCCATGCACCAAATGAAATATCAAGTAGGAAGTCTAAACCTAAAGATTCCCCTATGTTTATGCTGTATATTACCCTTAAAATTACTACTACTTGAATAAAGTAAAATATTCCAATATCAAACTTTGTAGTGTTTGGGATTTGACCAGAGTGACCATATATTATTCTTGTTGCAAAACCGATAAGTATGGTTGTTAAAAAACCAATTCCAAGAGCATGAATCCCTAAATAATAAAAAGAGCTATCTAAAAAAAGCTCAGCACTAAGTATAATTGCATCAAGAAAAAAAGCAGCAGGAAGCCAAAGTAAACCAAGTATTAAAACCCATATAATTGGTTCTGATTTTGAGATAGGCAATTTCCACCTGATAAACTCCCCAAAAAGGTAAAACGCTAAAATCAAATCTATAACTATCTCAGCACCTTTAACATAAGTGTATTCATTAAATATACTTAATAAAGTTTTGAGAATCATAAAAACAAAAACAGTACTAACAAAACGCAAATCTTTTTGTTCTGTTGAGTAACAAAAAAATGGAATCATCCTTTGGGCTACACTAAATGTTAGAAAAACTACATACATATAAAAAGCTATTTTAATTGCAAAACTCTCCAAAGGGGAATAAAATAATGAGATAATAAATAATAGATGTGCAACAAGACCAAAACTACTAGACATTAAGATCCAGTGTGGATCCTCTTTTGTTGGCGAGGTTCCAATTTTTAAGATGTAGCGAAGTTTTAAAACCATAAAAACATTTGAGATAAAAAGTAAAATCATTGATGCAAATGTTATATATAGGCTTGTCATAGATGCAAATATAAAGATGATAGAGCCTATAGAATTTAGTGCAAAAATTTGAACATAAAAACTTTTTTTCAATACTTCACTTTGACAAAATCTAGGAAATGTTGTAAATAAAAATCCTGTAAAGACATTTAAAAAAAGACCATATATAAGGGTATATGTATGAAATAATAAACTTGATATTTGTAAATTTATTATCCCTTTGTTATCTAAGGCAAAAACTAGCATCATTACAATTGCATTGATTATTGCTAAAACAAAAAATGGTTGGTGTGGTTGTGATAAAAAATAATTTTCTTTTTCTTTTGTAGATCTCAAACTAGAAACTCCATGTTTAATTTTTTAGTATACGAACTTAGCATATCTTTCTCAAAGTTGTTGTTTGTAGAATATTGATAACCAAATGTATCTTTCCATATATGATGATCTTCCATACAGAGATAAAAAAATACTTTATCTTCACAACTTTGCCAATCTTTGAAACTTCCATATGCTGATTTGAACATCTCGACTTTAGTAGCATGAGGATAAGAACTTTTTTTATTTGCATCTTCAAACGGCATTTGCGTTATTTTACTTTTAAAATCACGATTGCGAAGTTGCTTAATTACAGGTTTTATAAATGTAAGTGTACCAAAACTAACAAGAACAACCTCTTTAGCTAAGAAACTATTTTGAAGTGTCTTATAAACCTCTTTATACTCTTGTAAATAATTTTCGTATTCCACTATTGGGTGAAAATGAAAACCAACTTTTACACCTTTATCTGCTAATTTTCTTGCGGCCCCGATTCGTTTTTTTAAAGGAGCTGTTAGATGTTCTTCATTGTCTATAATGGTTTGAGTATTAAGGCTCCATGTGCAAACTATATTTTTAGGCACATAATTTTCTAAAAAATATTTGATATTATCTGATTTTGTTTTAAACTCTAAAATCACATTTGGATTGTTTGATGCAAACTCAAACAGGGCATCCAAAACACCCTCACGATTTCCAAACATAAGTGAATCAGATGCTTGACCAGTACCAATATGGTAAGTTTTATTTTTGTCTAATTTTAGTTTTTTGAGCTTATTTGCAAAAGTGCTATCATAAGTAATAGTATTTTGATTATAAAAACTTTGAATTGAACAATATGAACAGTCAAAGCCACAAGATTCAATAGCATCAAGCGTAAGAAGATTACAACATCTTGTTTTTTCACTAGCAACAGGGCAAAGTCCAAGTCCAAGCCCATCTTTAGACTCTACTTTAAAAGTATATTTTTGCTCTTGAGGGATATTTTGTAATTTAAAATTTTTATAGGAGTTTGGTTTAGAGCGTAACTCTTCATATACTTTTTTTAATCTAGCGAGGGCAATTTTTTTCTGTTCATGCTCTGGAAAAATATCTATAATATTTTTTTCATCCCACATTCTAAGGTCACGAGCTATATCAACTATTTGTTTTATCTCTTGGAATGAAAAATTTAATAAATATGCTTTTTCTTTAATGAAATTTTGCTCAGTTGTTGGTAGTTTAGAAAAAACAGTGTTCTTAATAGAATCATTAAATTTTTGCTCGTAGATATTCATATTGGAATTTTATCTAAAAATACTTCAAAATT
>JAMOMX010000188.1 GCA_027066935.1 Sulfurimonas sp.
GACATTGAAAATAAAAAATTAAGTGCAGAAACAACAAAATACAAAGATATTTTAAGTAAAAAACAAAATATAATTAAAGGGCTAGATAGTAAGATACAGGATGTATCAACAGTGTATGATGGTAAAACAAAAACTTTAACTGCTATCTATGATAAAAAAGTGAATTATAAATTAAAATCAGGACTTTTTCATACCATAGCTAATGATTTAAATAAATTTGATGTCCATGTTGATATGCTTTCTACAAGTAATGATACATTATATATCTCTTTAGTAAGTGAAAATGATAGAAAATTTACTGAACTTATAAAATATATATCTGATACGCATTTTGATAATGTCAAAGAGATTGATATTGAACGAATTACCAAAGACCCTGAAAACAGTTATTATAGAGGTCTATTAAAGGTTGTAAGATGAAATTTGTAGAAGATAAATTAGAAGAATTAGATAATTATTTTGCTCCTAAAAAAGAAAGTGAAAAGTGGTTGCTTATCTTAGGTGTTGCTGGGATTATCGCTTATTTAGGATATTCATTACTTTTACCTTATACAGAAGATCTTTATAAGAGTAGTGAAAAAACTAAAAAACGTATTCAAAAAAGTATCGTAGATAATAGAACATATTTAAACTCTATTACAGTAAGCGGTGATAGAGAATTTTATGTAAAAAAGTATGATAAAGATATCGTTACTAAGAAAAAAACGATAGTCAATGTCAATAATAAAATAAAATTTATAGATTCTAATTTAGAAAAACTATCAGATATGCTTTTTAATCAAAAATCTTGGTCTAGGTTTTTAAATTCAATTACACAAAAAGCTGAAATACACAATGTTGACTTAGAATATATCTCTAATAAGTATGCAGATAATAATGGAAGTTTTGGACATGTACTAGAGATAGGACTTGGTACAAAAGGAAACTATAAAAATATTGTCAAATTCATGAATGAACTTGAACAAAATGTATTGGTAACAGATATTTTTGAAACAAATTTTGCGTTAGATAGTAATTCATCAGACATTAATGCAGAGATACATATTTCAGTATGGGGGATAAATCACTAATGAAAAAAATATTATTATATATATTGGCTTTGTCTATTTTTGTATTTGCAGACTTATCAGTTACTCAAATTCAAGAGATGGTAAACAAGATTCATGAAAAAAGAGAAGGTGTTAAACTAACAACACTAGATAATACAAAAGAGCCATTTGTTAGGCTAGAAAATGAAAATAATGTTTCAACATTTGTTATCCCTACGATAAAAACAGAAGAAGCAAAATTAAGTTTACATGCTATTGTGAATGGCAAGGCATATATTAATGATAGTTGGTCAAGTTTAGGAGATAATATTCTTGGATATGAGTTAAAATTTATAGGTAAAAGAGGTGTGGTATTGAGAAATGAAAACCATATTAAAAAACTGTTTCTTAGTAAACAAGAAGAGAGTTTTATAAAACTTGAGGAGAGGGATTAAAATGAAAAATATACAAAAATATGGGGTAAAGTTCTTAGTGATACTAGGTATTCTTTTTGGATTTACACTTAATGTATCTGCAGCAGATTGTTCTACTAAATTATTTTCAGTCACGATTGATAGTAAATTGACAATTGGTGATGTGATAGATAATCTTGCAGATACCTGTGGTTTAACTGTGATTGTGAAAGATGATGCTGCTAAGTTAAGAATGAATAAAAAACTTTATTATGTGAAATTAAAAAACAGTACACTCAATGGTTTTTTGAATACAATATTAAAAGACAATGATTTAAATTATACATTAAAAGGTAATAAGTTAAAAATCTCATATCTTATTACTCGTACATTTAGAATACATTATATTACAGGTGATAGAATAGGTACAAGTAAAGCAAATGTAACGATAGCTAATTCGCAAAATGCTGCTGCTGGTGGAGGTGGTGGAGGTGGTGCTGGAGGTGCTACTTCAAATTCTAAAACAGGTATTAGTATAGAGACTAATAATGAGTTTAAGTTTTGGAAAACAGTAGAAGTTGAAATCCAACGTATACTTACTGGTGCAGCGGATGGTAGCACACATTATACAAGAACAGGTGAAACTTGGACAGGTCCAGATGGTAAAGTATGGGAATACAATCCACTTGCACCTATCGTTAATCCTGAAGCAGGTATGGTGACAGTTACTGGAACTGAAAGACAAATTAATCGTGTGTCAAAATATATACATACTTTAACATCACAGATGAAATCACAAGTAATGATTGATGTGCGTATACTTGCTGTCTCATTTGATGATAGTACAACTTCTGGTGTTGACTGGTCTCAACTTTATAAATTACAAAATTTTACGATTAACTCTTTACAAAACTATAGAAATAATATTACAGATTATACCTTTGATAATCAATCAGGTATAACAGAGTCAACAACAAGTTTTATTCCTGATCAATTAAAAAATTCTAGTATTATAAATGTTACGGGTAGAGCAGAAGTTACTGAAGTTGTAAAATTTCTCTCTACACAAGGAGATGTAAAATCAATCTCTAGTCCACGTGTAATGACACTTAATAACCAACCAGCACTTATCTCAGTAGGACAAGAATTGTTTTATAAAATACAATCTTCAAGCACTGCAAGTGGTGGTGGTGGAGCAGTTGCGGCA
>JAMOMX010000189.1 GCA_027066935.1 Sulfurimonas sp.
TACCGTTCTCTTTACTCTCGGTGATGACTTGTGCAAAGGGGGTATTGGCATCTATGAGGTAGGTGGTTGTACCGTTGTTTGTGGTTTTGGCAATACGGTTATTGTTCGCGTCGTAGCGATACTCTATGGTCTGGGTCGGGGTGGTTGTTTTGATGCGTCTGTTTTTATCATCATAGTCGTATGTTGTGTTCTCTTTTTGTATGACGTTTCCGTTTGCGTCGTAGCGGTAGGCAATGTCACCTTGTTTAATGAGTTGATCATTGGCGTTGTAGGTGGTAACTTCTCTCTAGTGCTAATTGAATTTTACATGTAAAATTCAATTAGTAGTTAAAAAATTATTAGGGAGTGTTCAAAATTCTAAATAAATACTCGTTATTACCCTAGCAATAGCTTTTCCATCATCTCTTTTTCATCATATTATCAATTTCTTTACATTGTCTATAGAGCTTATTAATTGGCATAGGTTCATCTACATCAAAGTAAATACCATCTGTCATCTTTGCCAGAACTGCTCCTGCAACCATAGCACAATTTGCATCATCTTCCTCATATATCCCAAAAATCACAGCTAAATCAAATTTTTTTACTTCTGGAAACTCGTCATCCCATTCTTGAAAATCTTCTGCTTCTTGTTCTCTCAATATTATGTCAAGCTCATATCCTATTTCATCAACATTATAATAAAAACAAGGACGATACCCATAAATACCATCTCTATCATTTTTTTCCTCTTCATAGCTGGTATCTATCTTCAAACCAAAACCCTCTTTTTTTATCTGTTCTGCCCATTCTGTGGCTCTTGGCATCTTCTCTTTTTTTAGCATTACAAAAATTGAATTTGACATTTATGTTACCTTATAACTCTATATTTTCCAGTTTTTTATTTAAAGCAACTAAAGCTTCCTTGACATTTTGTTTTACTTTAATTTTATCTCCAATGAGCCAACCAATATCAAATGAAGAAAAATCATATTGTGATAAATATTCCGTGTAATAATCTTTTTTATTATTAATTTCAAATTCTAAAAATATATAATCACGAATACAAACTGTTACATCAAAGCCATTTTTTGTATTATCAAAATGTGCTTGATTAATGTTTTCATAGCATCCATTGTCATTATAAAAGACATAACCATTTCTTTCTAACGCCGATACAAGACTATTTCCTTCCAAAGTCTCAAATAAAAATTTTCGAACTTTTATTTGATAAACATTACTATTTTTTTTTAAAAGACAATTAGCATATTTTTTTTTTAACTTTGAAACATCTGAATTATAAATAATACTATTTTTTTTTATACGCTTTAACATTTGATTTTTAAAAATAGTAAACGGAAACTCTTGTTCTTTTTTTTCATTATCAAATATATAGAAATCTTCAAAATATTTGTGTGAGTATTTATATTGTTCTTCCGAGTTTAAACGATAATTCATTTCAAACAACTCACTATTAGAAAATGCCCTTTGTTCTTCAAACAGTGTACGATACTCTTTATCATACTCTTGCTGAATATATATATCAATATTATAAGAATTAGCAATGGAGGAAGCTATATTATGAATATAGTAGCGCAGTATAAATAACATTTCATTGATTATTAAATTAATTTTTTTATTATCTTCATGAACATCTGAATAATCCCAATTTGTACTCTCAATATATTCAGGTGTCTCATTTAGAAAATATTTTGGAAAAAGCTCATAGTCTTTTTTAATACAGTTAATATTATGTTCAAAACAAAACACTATATACTTGTTCTTGATTAATTGTATTCGAAATACAATGTCTTTATAAAAACTAAAAAAATACTTTTCTTTTTTATTATATGAAAAACCTAGTTTTTTAAGCTCTACCATAAACTTATTTTCTGCTATTTTCATAAACTTACTATTTGTCATTTTTTAAATTCCCATTTATTTAATTGGTAAAAAGATTTGTATAATTGGTACATCTCCAAACCTCCTTTCAAGCTCATTAATTCTTTTTTTATTCATACCTACACCAGTTTTAAAGTCTAATATTAAACTTACATCTTTCTCAGTAGGCTTTTTCCCTCTCTCTGTAGTAGAAATAAGGATATCTACGCCCAGTGAACCTTTAGACCTTCTTGCAACTTTTCTACCATCACTATCAAAAAATATTTCAGGTTGAATATGTGCATCAAATGAACCAAATCTAACCGGTTTTTTAAATACTTCTTTTAGTGCATGCTCTAAACTACTATGAATTTTAGTACCAGCTATAGCTTTATTTTTGTAATCTATACCATTTTGTACAAATTTATCTATCACTGTATTTCTAGCGTAATCAACTATTAAATCTACTATTAAGCCTTTTTTACCATCTACACCGACAATTGTTCTAAGCAATGAAGTTATTCGAGGTGCATATGCACCCATCCTAGCCATTGTTGATGTTACTGCACCTAATTCTGTTATTGAAAAATTTCCACTCGGGTCAACATATGTAAGCGGGTTCGCATTGGCATACAGGTAATGGTTCTGTGTTATGGGGTTAGCTGATGTTCCGTCATAACTATCTCTACTCATAAACCGTGTACTCTTAGGATTATAGTATCTTGCTCTTAAATAATAGTCATGACTCTCAGCGTCAAACTGCTCTCCTGTGAACAGAAAG
>JAMOMX010000190.1 GCA_027066935.1 Sulfurimonas sp.
AGCGGTAAAACCGTTCCTTCAAGGTGAGGAAAGAGGCGTTGAAGATGCACGCCACTTTGTGTTTCAGCCAATGCAAACTGAGCACTGGCATGAATGGTTTGTATGTGGTTTAACACTTTGTCATTAACGTCTAAGGATAGGGTGCTATCTTTTTCTTCTTCAATGCCAATATGACGTACAAAGGGAATATCTGTTGCTTTCAAATGGGTGTTCCGTTTTTTAGATTATAGCTTACCTATTATTTGTTGATCCTAGAAGAAGAGTCTCATCAATCTGTTTTGGTTTCCTATATTGTTTATTTTTGAGTAAAACTCTTAAAATCATTCTTAAGTAATCAATTGCCAAAATATGGGTAGTAGTACTTTTTTCTTCAGTTATCTTTACTATACGTTTTTTATCCGGAGTTTTACTCCCATGAACTATAGCAGAACGATGAGCATAAATACTTTTTACGTCCTGAAATGCTTGGAATGGATTTTTATGAATTTTGTCATCAAGCTGCGACAAAGCACCTACTCTCATTGCAAGCTTGTGAGTCATTTCTTGGTTACCATCTAATAAAAGTGCCTCAAGTGCTATTGTCGCATCCAATACAGCATCTTCTTCATCATCTCGAATATAACATCTATTTAGTCTCTTCAGTGCCAGGTCAATAGAGTTTTCTTTGGTAGACAAAATTTGGTTGAATATGTTTTTTGTTTTTTCAAGTTCTTCATCTGTAATAACTGGAACTTCTTCAGTATCCCAATAGTAATTTTCAAACCAACTTGGATAGGATTTGACAAGAGCACCTTCTAAGTAAGGAAGATCTGTAGTACAGTGTGCTGCCCAGCCTTTTGCAACTGCATATATTTGGGTGTATCCGGTATCTATTGATGAGCAAATTCGTAGTGCACCAAAGAATTGATTGATAAGATCAATAGGGTATGCTCTTGCTTGTGATAAAACATTAGAGCCATACATCTGTTCAGAGTTTGGAACAAAATACTCTTTTAATACTAATGCATGTGTGGCTGAGTTTATTACATCCTGATGCGTGCTAGTGTTATTTGATTGTATTTTATATCTTGCCTTGTGCTGAAGTTCAGGAATCCTTTCTATATATATCCCATCTGCTAATTGATAGCTGTCACATTGAAAGTTTGAAAATAATATTGGTACTGATATATCAATATTTAGATTTTTATTAAAAATATATGAAATTGTTGGAGCTACAGAAACTAATGCCTTCTCTTCATCATACTTAAATTCATTAAATTGATAAATATACCTTTCTATACAGTCTTCAGCTATTAAATGAATGTACAGTATCATTAGTTGTCGTTTTTTTTCAGCTTTGAGTTTTTTAGTTGTAGGAGTAAATCTTTTACACAATACTTCGTTGGATTTCACAAATGCTACTAGTTCATTAAAGCTGTGAAGTTTGTGTTTGTTGGTGCGAGGTATTTCGCTGTATGTTGTAAGGTAATTTCTGTATTTAATAGGTTCATTACTAAAAGTTGAAGATAACCTAGGAAGACCATTTTTGTTGAATGACAGACTTGGAAAATCATGGTAACAACCAATATGTTTTCCAGAGTTCTTTGCCTCACTGACCACTAACAAGCCTTCTTTTAATGCCAGTAGTAATAATTGAGTAAAGTCATCTTTTAAGCCTTGAATAGATTCAAAGATATTTGGTTTAGTAGAGTCCAAAATAGGTCTCCTTTATTCTGTATTGTTTCGTATCTAAATATTCTCTCCAAAGTTCTGTCACTCTTTCAACAACCTTTGAAACAAAATATCTTCTAAATTTCTACTGGCATCTACAACCAATAAGACAGAAACCGTATTGTCTTGAATTTTAAAGATAACTCGCCATCGTTTATGTATAAGCTCTCTATAGTTTGTAATGCCCATGTGTTGTAGTTCGGGGACGACTCTTTTTCTCTGAGGAAAGTAGTATAACTCCTGACATGCTTTACGTATTTCAACAAAGATGCTTTTAGCAAGAGGTACGCTGTCGAGTTTAATATATTCAATGATATTTTCTAAATCAAACTCAGCATGTTTAGCCCAAATCACTTTATAGTGTTTCATTTAAATGTCAAATAACTTTTTTTCAAGATTGTTAAACATCTCTTCTTGAGCTATTGTGTTGTTAGTCTCTATATCATTTTCGCTTTGAATGATCATTTTGAGCATACTCAAAGAGTTGTGCAGATTCTCATAAGATTTTATATCTTGCACAACGGCTTTGGCTTCTCCGTTGTGTGTGATGACAATAGCTCTTTGGGTATCGTTAACGGTTTTAATCACGTCGGCAGTTTTGGTTTTGAGATAGCTTATAGGTTTGATATCTTCTGAAAGTAGCATCATCTTACCTTGAATTTTTTAAATAGTACCATATTATGATTCAATTTAGTATTAAATATCTGTTTTTATTGTATGTAGATGCACGATAAAATAATTTTCTTTAAAGTTATTACGCTACCATTTACGCTATTAAATTCAGAGGTAAAAAACACGATGCAATCTATTGACGATTTTATAACCATGCTGCATAACGGCGAGTTTTCCGAGGCGCATGAAGTCCTTGAGCATGACTGGAAAGCCCTTCGCAGTGAGGGTAAAAAAGAGGAGAGCAATATTTTAAAAGGCT
>JAMOMX010000191.1 GCA_027066935.1 Sulfurimonas sp.
TACAACCTCTTTTATAACCATGGACGAGTGGGTGAGCTGGCTGAAACCACATCCCTGCTAAGGATGCGTACTGGTAACGGTACCGAGAGTTCGAATCTCTCCTCGTCCGCCACGAAAAGCTTTTTTCCATATTGTATATCAACAGATTTTTTTGCTAAAGTAATTTTTAGAATTTGTATGCACCTTCTCTAGTGCTAATATTTAATACAAGTATCACAAGTGTATCTGCATATTTCTTGTATATAACTCTGTATGAGCGAAGCCTCAATCGGTACAAAATCTCTTTTTGACCTTGAAGTCTTTTTATTTTACCCTTGCTTATTAACGTTGCCTCATAGTCATCACTAAAATTGCTGATAAACTCATCTAAAGAATGGACTATGAAAACTTGATTGTGTCTATCTATTCTTTTGAGCTCTTTTTTAGCAGAATTGGTAAAATGTAAGCTATACAAATTACAAACCTAACTCTTTCTTTAGATCATCAAAAGAGATCGTCTTTTCGTTTGGATCACTAAGTCGTTTTTCTGCTACTTTTATATCTAAGTAATCAAAATACATTTCAAGGGCAGACGCTATAATATGACTCTTTTTTTCATTGAGTTCTTCTGCAAAGTGATTGATGTCATCATTAAGAGAAGAGGGTAATGTTATATTTAATCTTACTGTATTCATGGTGTCACTCCTTATTGTGTGTATAATTATACATCTTTTAGTGTGTAAAATCAAATAGTAATGAGTAAGGTTTTTGTGAATTTTTTCTTACTCCACTAGGAAAATTAAAGTTTTTAATAATATAATTTAACTTTTAGTATTAATAAAAGGCAATGAATTGAAAAATATAATATTAATCAGTATATTAACAATTACATGTATTTATGCAAAAACAGAAGGATACATAACAAAGACATTAGTAAATAATGATATAAAAAGTACCAGTGGAAATTACACAACAAATAAATTAATAACAAAATTTGAAACCGAAGAAGCAACATACTTTTTAAATGGTGAAATAAAAAGACAAAAATTATATAAGCTAAGTTGCTACAAATACAAAGATATATATTTTAATTGTAAAGTATTAAACAGAAAATGAAATTTTGCAGCCTTTGCGACACAAAGTATCTAAGTAAACAATGCCCTAAATGTGGCAATAAAGAGTACACATCAAATCCATCAAGCAATGAAAATAGCAGCACATTCCCTAAAGTCATCATAACCATTGTCATTATAGTAAGTATTGCTATAGCATCAATAGTAAGCTACCTATACATAAAAGAAAAAGAGAAAAATAAAATACTCACTGCCCAAAACAGTACAATATTACAAAACAATGCAGAACTTAAAAGTAAACTCTTTAAAATCAATAATAGACAAAAAATACTACTGAAACAGGTCAGAGAGTTAAGAGGATACAAAAATGCCTATATACTTGCAAGAGATAGCAATGAACCACCTAAACGGTACAAAAGCAAACCCAAAAAAAAGACCGGTAATAAAAATCACAAAAAAATGTATATAAAAAATACTCAACCTAGAAGAGAGACAACTTATAAACAAGTAAATCAACCTAAAGCAAAAAAGTATAACTATAGAATACCGCACTACAGTAGTAGAATACGAATAGAATCTGACTTTACAAAGAGAAAAGAAAATGGTCTATGGAAAGTAACCAGCGGTGGAATATATGGAAGAAGCAACAGCTTAATTATAGGACCATTCTGTAATGGCAAATATAATCAAAAACTCAAAATAGATCAAACATGCTATGTACAAACGTTAACACTAGACAAGCTCTATTTAAAACAGAATGATGTTAATGAATTTTACGGATATAATAATGTTAGAGATGAATATATGATTGAGTGTAAGTATAATCAAGATAATGGATATTTACATAATTGCAGAGTTAAATTGCATCAATTTGTATATGATTAGGGGTAAGGTTTTTTCGAATCCCTCCCTGTCCGCCAGAAACTCCTATTTTATGAACTTTCAAAGACATTATAAAAAACTAGAAAATTTCTTACTTACCCTTTCAAGTATAAATTTTCTCTACTTTTTGTAGGTAACAAAAGCTCCTTGCGCAGGTTGTCCACCGACTTCGAGCGTTCTTGTTACTCTTAATGTATCTAAATCTATTTCGTACATTTTTCCCTCTTCCGTTAAAAAAGCATAAAAATATTTTGCATCGTTCGAAACATGGTATTTTGGGTGTGCCTGAATGGTTCGAGTTCCTACAAAATCATTGGCAGCGCTTACGGTGACATCAGCTATTTTTGTATGGGTTTTTGTATCTATAACACTGACAAAAACATCCATATGGTTAATAACCACGGCTAGATTTTTTTGCGGTATCATCACCGTATGTCCGGCACCTTTACCGACGGGAACGGTGGTGACAATTTCCATCTTGTCGTAGTCAACAACAAAGAGTGTTCCATCACCTGAGCCGACGTAGATGAGTGTGTCGGTAGGGTGAAAATCTCCATGATGTAACCACATAGCATTCACATCGACTCCCTCTTTACGGAGTGTCACTTCACCAATTTGCTGTAACCCCTCTTTAGGAATGAGTCGCAATTGGATAATAGAAGGGTAAATATCTGGAGCACCTTCTGCCGTGGCGTAAAA
>JAMOMX010000192.1 GCA_027066935.1 Sulfurimonas sp.
CTTTACCTGTATCTTCATGGATGGTAGGAACAACAGCAACTGGTGCTAATATTATGGATGTTCGAATATCTCATCACATCACAATGTGGTTAATTTTAGCATGGGTTATGTTTCATATTTATTATCAGGTATGGAGAACAATTTTTTGGAAAGAAGCTGATATTAGCATAGTTGTAGGCGGTTCAAAATTTGTTAAAGAAGATAAAGCTTAGGCTTTATCCTCCCCCTCAATATAGATAATAGCCTTAAAGGATTGCAGTGTCATTTGTACTCGAAATAGAGTCGTTTTCTACACAAAGTTACATAAAAAATTATATTATTAACATCATAAGAGAGTTTAATATTAATGCTGATGTTACTCAAAAAGATGAAAAAATAATATCTATTTTTTCATCAAATGATGAAAAACTTCAAAAATGCCTTGAGGCAATAGCACAAAATCTTCCAGCATCATATTTTTTAAAAAATTCAAAAAATTATGAAATACAAAATGAGATAAATTCACTTCCAAGTTATGAGCAAACATTTCCTTTAAACCTAGGTTTATGTCCAACATGTCAAAAAGAGATGTTTGATGTGAGTTCTAAGAGGTACTACTATCCTTTTATCTCTTGTTCTTGTTGTGGAGGAAATTATAGTTTTTTCAATAACTACCCCTATGAAAGAGAAAATACATCTTTTAAATTTATTCGTCCCTGTTTAAGTTGTGAAAATGAGACTCTTTCAGTTGGCTTAAAAGAAAATCATCATATAAATAGTTGCCATGAGTGTGGGGTGCCTGTTCGCTTGGTAAGCAAAACTAAAGAGCGTTATGCTAATGATGCTAGTAGTTTTAGAACTATGTTTGAAGTTGTGGCAAAGGCTATACAAGATAATAAAAAAGTTTTGATTAAAACTACAATGGGTTATAGACTTTTTTATACCACAAAAGAGATCAATTTTAACTCAATACTTTTAATGATAAATGCAGCAAAAATAACAGATCATCTAGCCCTCATAACAGAAGAATTTAATGCTCTTTTGAGCATAGAGAGACCTATTTTAAATGTTACTATAAAAAATGAAAAACTTAAAAAAACTCTTAATTCAAATACAGTTTATGTTAAATATCCAGATGATGGTTTTAGCATTTTACTTGGTGCAGAACTTCAAAAAATAGGTGTTGATTTTATAGCTTATGAAGATGTAGATGCAGATACAAAAGCAGATTTGATTATGGATTATGACTTAGAAATAAATCCACAAAGTGATATAAGGGTGTTTTTAAATAAAGATATATCTTTTATAGCTGAGGGAGAGCGTGTCTCTTTTCCATCTACTATGTTTAATGAAAAAAATCTCTTAAGTATTACAGATGAGTATGTAGGTCTTCCCAAAAATGGAGTGATGATTTTTGATAGGATGGAGCATTTTAAATCAGTTAATATAGATAGAGTAAATATTTTAGATAGTATCCAAGAAACATATCATTCAAAGCAAAAATATTTTTCAGAAGATGAAGCATCTTTTATATCTGTAATTGCTGAAAATGATGCTTTGGATAAAAAATGTGTTGGAGCTTATTTTGATGAAGAACCATCTTTTTTATATTATGATGGTAAAAATGTACTTCGTATAGTTCCACCAAAATATTTTGATAGTTCAAAAATAATTCAAGAGATTGAAGATTTGCGTGATGGATCAGATAAACTTATGCAAAATTTAAAAAACAAGATGCCAAAAGTTTATAAAAAATTGCAAACACTTCAAGAAGCAAAAGATATAAAACTTTTTGAAGCTGTAGCTATTATACTTGGTCTTGATGATGAATCTATGAGAGGGGTTACAAAAGAGGCGATGAAGTTTATAGGAAAGGGTGGTATACAGATAGATACACATGTAAAAGACAATCGTTTTGATCATGCAGCTTTTCTTGCAAGCATAATATCATATCAGTTAGCTGGTGTTTCTACAACTATTCTTTGTTACTCTATTTTTGAAAGTTTTGGGGATTATTTTTATGAGATACTACAAGAGTTAAAAACAAAAACTAAAGCAACACAAATAGTACTTTGTGGTAAACATTTTTCAAATCAATCTCTCTTTTCTCGTATGCAAAGAAACTTAAATATCAATCCACCTTTGTTAAATAAAAATTATCCAATTGGTAAAGAAAATGCAGTTGTTGGGGGAGCCTATCTCTAGTCAAAGAGTAAAAATAAAGATTAAAGGGATTGTTCAGGGAGTAGGTTTTCGTCCTTTTGTTTATCAACTTGCAAATAAACATGCTCTTGGAGGCTTTGTAAGCAATAGTGGAGATGGTGTTAACATTGAAGTTGAGGGGAAAGATAAAAACTTAGAGAGTTTTGTTTGTGATTTAGAGAGTTTAAATCCCCCTTTGTCTCGCATAGATAGTATTACAAAAGAGTATATAACAACTCAAAATTCACAAAATTTTAAAATCATTGAGTCAAAGAATAGTGCCATCTCTACTATGATGAGTTCAGATATCTCTATATGTTATGAGTGTTTGGCTGAGATGAAAGATAAAAAAAACCAAAGATATAGATATCCGTTTATAAATTGTACAAATTGTGGACCAAGATACTCAATTATCAATAATCTTCCATACGATAGAGAAAAAACATC
>JAMOMX010000193.1 GCA_027066935.1 Sulfurimonas sp.
TTATCTCGCTCAAATGTTAGAGACTCTCCACGGCTACTTTGTATACCGTTTGTGGTGTAGGTTAAGGTGTTTGATTGTGGGTCTGTTATCTTTGTTATGCCTTTTAGTTGGGTTATCTCGTATATCATTCCGTTTGAGAGGGTTAATCTATATTGGTTTGGGTTATAGAGTTTATTTGTGTATGGGTTTATCATATTTCCTGTTGGATTAACATAGATTGTATCTGTCTCGTTTATAGTCTCTAGTTTTGCTTCACTTCCGTTTTGTGCATAGAGTATTGGTGCATCGTAGGTTGAAGCATATCCTACGCAGTTATTAGCAAATTTATATTCAAATGTTTCTGTTGTTCCATCTGGTAGGGAGATATTTACAGTATGTTGTTTATCTGTTTTTAGGCAAAACCCTATACCAAATCTACCAGGTACCAATCTCCAATCTTCTCCTGGGTGGGTATTTTCCTCTACTTTTACATTTTGAAAATCTATACTCCATGCGTATCCAAAGTCTAGCTTTTCAAATCTTTGTAGGGTTGAGTAGGTTCTATTTACTTGGACTGGGATGCCTCCTACTTTTATGTCGAAGTCTGTTATGGTGAAGGAGAAGTTGCCTAGGATGTTGGCTTGTTTGTTGAAGGGGGTCGGGATATTTGCAAAGCTAAAAAAAGAGAAAGATATAAATATTAGCACATAACGTAACATCTGTTTCTCCTTTTTATTTGCATCAAATTATTATAGCGTATGCTTGAATAAGTTTCGATTTGTTACAAGTAGGGTTTTTCTTTTAAAGTAGCCTCGTCCCCATTTATAACATTTATTCCACCCCTTTATTTTTCATTATAATCCCATCTTTTTTATCCGTTCTGCTCTATATTCATCTGTCCAAAACCCTTTAGGAAGCTTAAACTTTTTCTCATAATAAAAATACTCAAAGGCTTTTCCTGTTTCTGTTTCTTCCATCTTATGGTTGTGTTTTTCTTGATACAACAAAAACATCTGCTTTAATTCAGTCATAAATTCCAAATAGTTATCCGCTATAAGTACAAATCTAAAATGACCCATTTTCTTATCCACTTCATCCAAATCAGTAAATGTTAAGCCTATAATTTTTAAATAGGTTTTGGACTTTTTATCTAAATCAATAAAAAAAACTATATCTAAATCATGACTATACATAATGGGTATCCACTCTTTGTGCCAGTAAGTTACATTGTCATAAGATAAGTTATCTAAAAATACAGTTTTTATATGAGGTAGTGTAGTATCTTCCAGTCCAGAGTATTTATTTTGATGAATAAATACTTTGTCAGCCTCTTTGATAGACGACAATTCCATCCCAACATTTGATCCAAACCAAGGGTATGTTAATGCTTTTCTACCTTGTCTTGAATTTTGGTAGTTCCTTTTTAAACTATAAATTAGCTCTTGAGGTAAAGCTACATTGTACTTTTTTTCAAACGCATCTATATCTTTTTGAGTATCTCCCTCACCTGTAACTAAATTTTTATCATAAATCTTCCAATAAGACTCTATTTCATTCCAAACCGTTTCAATATTTTTCACATTTGCTCCTTGCAATAGTAATGTTGTTGCTAATATAATAACTGTAATTTTAATGAAACTCATGCCATCTCCATGCTTTATCGAAGTATCCGCTTACGCCACCTATAGGAATAACTATGAAGTTATCTCCATTGTTCACAGGAGAACTTCTATAGAATTTATTATTAAAATCTCTTTGTAATAGTGATTCTTCCTCAGGAACTAACCTAACAGAAACTCTACCTAAATCATAATTCTCTTTCCCTCCTTGCAGTGTTGAATTATATGGATATTCATCACATGCTTGGTTACCTCCACTTGCACTTTTCGCTCTAGGGTATCCTCCACAAACTGTTTTTCGACCAAGAAAATTTCTATTATTGGTTTCAGAGGAAACTTTCGTCAACACATTAGAAGTCATCCTACCATTTGAACCAAAACCTATCATTGCATCAAATATATGATCTTGATGTTCAGGTAGATTATTTGAACCATATACTTGTATAGGTATCATATCGTTATTTGTCTCATCTCCAAATCTTGAATAAAGTTTTACCATAGCTAAGATATAGTACATCTGAGTAGTACTGATATCTTTACCAGCTCCTCTTTTTGCACCTTTTGCAATATCCCTAGCTAATGATCCAGCTGTTCTAGCTATGGCTCCTCTCATTATAGCTGAGCTACCTATCGTTCGTATGCTAGATAATGTGCTACTTATTGCTATTGAAGCACTCATTCTCATCATACTCATATACCCACTAGGATCAACATACATCACAGGATTCCCATTACCATAAAGATAATGATTTTGAGTTATAGGATTACCAGCAATTCCATCATAAGTATCACGACTCATAAACCTTGTTGAGCTTGGACTATAATATCTAGCCCTCAAATAATAATTATCACTCTCTTTATCAAACTGCTCACCAGTAAATAAGAAACTGTTTTCTGATGTGCCTACATGATTAGCCAATTCCCCATAAGGAGTATAATCATAACTATCAGTTAATGTTTCCGAAATATCAACAAGCCCTCTCGTAGAACCTAATGCATCTGTAAGATAAAAACTACTTCCATTGCTAA
>JAMOMX010000194.1 GCA_027066935.1 Sulfurimonas sp.
AACAACACTTTGCCTTTACAAGTTCATCTATTAACACCAGCAATGACTCCTATGCAAATAACTTACGACTTAAAAAGCTTTTGGGAGAACTCTTATGCTGAAGTTAGAAAAGAAGTTAGAGGAAAATACAAAAGGCATTATTGGCCAGAGGATCCGTTTGAAGCGATTGCCACAAGTAAAACCAAAAAACATATGATGAAAGGTATAAAAAAACATCTTGATGCTTAAGTATTTCCTTTATTGGTCAGCTTTTTTCTTAAGCCTTCATCAAAAGTAGTACAAATAAAGAGCCAAAAATTCTTTTAATGGTTTTTTGGATAACTTTTTAAATGAGATAATAGACTTCTTGTATAACCTAGATTCTGAATCAAGTTCAGAATGAGTACTTTGAGCATATCGTCATTCCAAACTTGATTTGGAATTTAGTTTTTAAGGTTTTGCAAGAAGTCTATTTTTACTAAAGCTGTTTAAGATTATAACCTGCGTAATAATTCAAGCATCTCAACACCTTCCTCAACACCCTGTAGGCTTGCTTTTTTAAACCAATATCTTGCTTTCTTAAGATTTACATTTAAGTTTTTTGGCTCTTTATAATAAAGCCAACCTAACATTAACATCGCATCTGTATCACCATTTTTTGCAGCAACCCTATACCAATGCATCGCTTTTTTTATATTTACTTCACCTGTTTTTCCATTTTTATAAGCTGTTGCTAATAAAAAGGTTGCATCTTCATTACCAGCTAAAGCTTCAGATTTTAAAAGTTCTATCGCTTGAGTATTGTTTTTAAGTTCATCTTTTTTGTACATCTGTAAAACTTCACTTAAAAGTAATTGAGCGCCATACAAAGCAATACTAAAGCTAAATATATATATTAGAAGTTTAATAGTTTTCATAATTTACTACCACATTAAATATAATTGATCTTTGATCTACTTCTATTGGGTCTCTTTCATAGATATCCATATACATAAGACCTAAATTAAGAGATAGAGCATTTGAATAGTTATATTTTAAATAAACATCAAGTTCATAAGAGCTCATATCATTTTGAATCTCTATAAAGCTATTGTCGTATTTAGTCATTCCACCTATAAGCTCAAACCTCCACTTTGTATCTGCATAGATATATTTTAAAAAGCCATTATTTGCATTTTCTCTATCTACTTGATTATTTAGATAAAACTGCCCAAATGTAAAATTTCCCATCTGTAAGGTAGCTAATAGACCATTTTCACCAGTTTGTGAGAATCCAAGCTCAAAAAAATGTTTAGCTATCAAAAATTCTATAGAACTATTAAAAAATTCTTCATCATAATCATATAGTGCTAAGGACAAAGCTTTTGTGGATGTATAGCTTATATTAAACCCAATGTTTTTATAGATATAGTTAAAATGTCCACCCATAATATTTCTTAAATCCTCTACATAATAATTAAAATATGATAGTTCAGTAGCTCCAAAATTTGTTTTAAGTATGCTACCATACATCCCTTTATTTGCATTTATATCTTTAATTTGTGCATAATAGTTATATTGTAAATGAGTATAGTTATTAAACCAAAAAAGACGTAAGCTATAACTATCATCGCTACCTAGCATTGTCAATACACCGTCTATGCTTCCATGCAGCCAATCAAAATCAATCTCTTGTCTTCCTAAACTAAATGAAAAAAATCCGTTATCATAATTTATGGAAATTTCACTAGCTATAACTTTACTAATCTCATCTGAGGATAATTTTCTATATAAATTTACTGGATTAGAATATTTGTCTTCATATATTACACTATTAGTTTTTGAACCAAGATATAAAGATATATCTTCATTAAAATCATAATTTATTAACAGATTAGAATAAAATGAGCTAAAACTATTTGTATCCTTTTTTGTGGTTGTTTTTTGATTCATCTGCTTTACTTCGCTATGTAAAATAGCAGTAACTTCATAATCAAAACTATCTATTGCATATAGGCTTACATGCAAAAAAATATAAAGAGAAATTATTATTTTCATCGTTTTGCCCATGGATTAACAGCAAACTCTCTTATATTAGTAGTTTTGACTTTTTCATCAATTGCTGTATCGCTATCAATAATATTTATTGGTCTATCTATCTCATTATCATTGTCTCCAATCAGATCAGGAATCTCCATTTCATCATTCGCACCTGTTTGTAAAACTTGGCAATCTTGCTCACACGGAGTTGAAATTTGTAGATAAACATTGCTTAACTCTCCAGGATGTTCATCTTTATATTTTGATTTAGCTTGAAAAAATGATATTTGATTTTTTTGTAAACTTTTAGAGCGAGCATTTTTAAGCACTTGACTCATATTTTGATGAATATTTTTGCGTTTATAATAAAGTCTTTTAAACTCCTTTAGTACTAAAATACGCTCTTGGCTTCGTAAATCATTAAAGCTAAATTCGATTCCAAAAAGCGATGTTTGTAACAATATGATAAAAACAGTTATATACTTCATCTAACTAACCTTTAATGTTTTTAAATCAATTATAAAGCGTGTACCAACACCTATTTTAGACTCTATTGAAATATCGATATTATGTAGTTTTGCAACAGAATCTACAATAAAAAGTCCAAGCCCAATGCCTCTAGTTTTGTTGTCCTCTCGATAATATTTAACAAATACATTTTTAGTATCTTTTATACCTATACCAAAATCTTCAACAATAAGTGTATCATTTTTAATGCTAATAATAATTTCAGAATTACGATGTGAAAACTTAATAGCATTTAAAACTATATTGTCAATCATTCGAGTAAAAATTGCACTATCTATGTTTATATTTAAAGGTTTGACTTCTAAGAGTACTTTAACTACATTACGCACATCATTATAAAAAAACTCTCTCTCTTTTAAGAGTTTAGATAAATCTACAATAGATTTATTTAGTACATATTTATCACTAGTTAATGAAAACAAAAGTTGTTCTTCTAGTGATTCTATATCATCTACAGCTTGTAAGATTCTTTTATTTTTGTCTTTAAGCAGTTGACTCTTTAGTTTTAAATCAATTGATTGTGCATTTAATTTTATAGCACTTAAGGGGGTATTAATATCGTGAATAATTCCATTTATAAAACCATCTATAGTTTTAATAGACTCTCGCATAGGGTGTAGAGATATCATAGCTAAAATATATGCAAGGGGAGAGATAACTAGTAAAAATATAAAAAAAGCAATTGTTATTTCTAACATAGTGTTTTGTAACTCTTTTATCTCTTGAACTAGCTGCATTTCACACTCTTTATCACTCTCAAAAATTTTATTCATTTTTTTACATTCTAAAAAAATAATTCTATTTTTTGTCTTTTGTTCTTGAAAGTACCGTGAACGCTCTTTATAATAATACAAGGAGCTAAGAGATAAAAATAGTAGTATAAATGCACTCATAAAGATTGCAAAAAAACGATAAAAGCTAGTTTTTTCATACGATTTTAAAGCGATATCCAACTCCTCTCATATTTTCAATTTCTGCATAACCTGATATATACCTTTTAATATTTTTTATATATGTCCTAAATGTCGCTATAGAGATGTTAGTATCTTCATATATAGCTGAGGTAATCTGCTCAGGAGAGACAAAAATATCTTGTTTGTTACTTAAGTACTCTAAAAGTAAAAACTCCTTTTTTGCAACTCTTTTTGAGACACCTTTACATATTATACTTGATGTAGATGCTTGTATAGCAAAGTTTAAAGATAATTGGTTAATTGTATTTTTAGGCATTTTAGAAGCGATACGAATCAAAAGTTCATGTAAATCAAATGGTTTTTTTATATAATCATTAGCTCCAACCTCAAAACCTTTTTTCAAATCATTTAGTTGATTTTTGGAGGTTAAAAAGATTGCAGGTGTTGTATCTCCGCTATTGCGTAGGTATTGTAAAAGCTCAAACCCATTCATGCCCGGCACATTTACATCAAAAAGGTAGAGTTTATACTTTTTTGTATAGCTAATCTCAGCTGCTTCATCACCTTCTTGAACCCAATCAACACTATACGAAGCATGCTCTAACTCTTCAACTACACTATATGCTAATTGTTTGTCATCTTCTAAAAAAAGAATATCTACCATATAAATCCAAAAAATATTAATTTCTATTAATCATTTTAGCATAAATAGATGTAGTCAAAATGTACTTTTGCATAAAAAATCAAATCAATGTTCCAGATAATTTTCTATATATCTCAGAGTTTTCTAATAATTCAGAATGCTTACCACAAGCCACAATTACACCTTTTTGCATAACTAAAATTTTATCTGCATGTTTTATTGTACTAAGTCTATGAGCTATTGTAATGGTTATTTTATCTTTTATATATTCATTTAAAGATGCTTGTATCCTTTTTTCACTCTCGTTATCTAAAGCTGAAGTTGCTTCATCAAAAAGTAAAAGAGATGAATGTTTATAGATAGCTCTTGCTATTGCAACGCGTTGTCTTTGACCACCTGATAGATTTACCCCAAACTCTTCCATTTTAGTGTTTATTCCATCTTCAAGATCATCTACAAACTTTGTTGCATCTGCTAGTCTTAAAGCCCTTAAAACTCTTTTTTCATCTATCTCCTCTCCATAAGCAACATTAGCTGCAAGAGAGTCTTGAAAAATATAAATTCTTTGAGTTACAAGTGAAATATGGTGTTTTAAAGAGTTGTTTTCAAAGTTTTTAATATTTTGCCCGTTAATTAAGATTTCTCCACTATCTGGGTCATAAAAACGAAGTAACATATTTATAAAAGTTGATTTACCACCACCACTATCACCTACTAGTGCTATATTTTCTCCACTTTTAATCTCTATATTTATATTATTTAAAGCATAATTATCTTCAAATTTTAATTTTATATTTTTAAACTCTACTTTTGTTATATCTTCATCTAATGTTTTTACACCATAATTTATACGACTTTTAGTATCAAGTATCTCAAATACACGCTCACTAGCAGCTATAGCATCTTGAATTTTGGCATAGATAGAACCTACTTTTTTAATTGGATCAAAGACAAGTCCAACTGCTGTTAAAAATGCTGTAAGCTCGCCAGGGGTCATATTTCCCTCAATAATCACTTCCTTACCACCAATAAAAACTACAGCTGCTAATCCAGCTGCGCCAATAAGTTCCATAATTGGTGAAACTGTATCACCAACATATACAGTTTTCATATTTATTTTAAAAAATCTCCAATTTTCTTTACTAAAACGGTCTATTTCAAACTTTTCTGTAGCATTTGCTTTTATAATTTCACTATTATTAAAAACTTCTGTAAGCCTTGTTACAACATCTGCATTTTTAATTTGAGAACGATGTGAATATTTTTTAAGTTTTTTAGCAATTAAAATAAGTGGATAGATTACAAGAGGTACAACAATTAATGCATAAAGTGCCAACATTGGATTCAAATAAATAATATAGCCAACAAGGACTATAACAGTTAAAGATTCTCTAAAGAGGTCAGGAAGCATATTTGCTACAAAGTATTGAATGCGGTTTATATCATTTGTAACTCTTGAGATAAGCTCGCCACTTCTGTTAATATATAAAAATGTCATATCAAGAGAGATTATTTTTTCAAGCAGCATCTCACGAAAACGAGTTATTATATGTTGACCAATATATTTCATAAAAATAGACTGTATATAACGACCTATTGCTTTAATAAAATATATAAAAATCAAAGCAATAGATATAAAATAAAGCATAGCTACTTCTTTGGCTATTAAAACGTCATCTATTAGTATCTGCATAATATGTGCTGTTGCGGCTGTAGCACTTACTGTTAGAATTATCCCAATTAAGACAAGTAAATAGTAAAATTTATACTCTTTTATATAAGGCCAATATCTTATAATCATTTTTTTCATAAGTGTATTTTACACTATATATTCAAAAGTTGAAAGTAACTTGGTATAATTTGCAAAATCATTTGGAGTTGTTTGTGAAAATAGCTATAGTCAGACTAAGTGCAATGGGTGATATAGTTCATAGTGCAATAGTATTACAGTTTATAAAAAAAGCATTTACAGATGTTAGTATAGATTGGATAGTTGAAAAATCTATGGCTGATGTATTAAGGTATAACCCTGATATTAACAACATAATAGAGGTTGAACTTAAAAAATTTAAAAAGACTAAAAAAATATCAGATATTTTTTCACAAATCAACATCATAAAATCACTCTCAAAATATGACTATATTGTAGATATGCAAGGTCTTTTAAAATCTGCTATTGTTACTAAGTTTATGAATGGAAAAAGTTACGGGTATGATAAAAATAGTATAAGAGAGAGTATCGCTTCATATCTTTATAATCATAAAATATATATGCCATACGATGCAAATACTATAGATAGAAATATGGGATTGATAAGTAATACTTTTTCATTAAACCTAAACCCAAAAGATATATATGATAAAAAGCCTTTTTTATTTTACAAAGATGAAAATAAAATCATATATGATTTTTTAAAAAAAGATAAAAAAAATATTATATTTGTTATTGGCTCAACATGGCCATCTCGAAACTATCCTAAAGAAAAATTTGTAGAGATTGCAGATAAACTAAAAGAAAATATTTTAGTTATTTGGGGGAGTGAACAAGAGAGAGTTGATGGCGAATATATAGAGAAAAATTCTAAATATGCTTCACTAGTACCTCGAACAGATTTAAATACATTAAAAGCATTGATAGACAAATGTGATTTGTTAATTGGAAACGATACTGGTCCAACACACATGGCTTGGGGGATGAACAAAGCATCGATAACTATCTTTGGACCAACTCCAATAAGTAGGGTCTATATTACAGAGATAAATAAAGTAGTTAAATCCCCATCAATTGTAAACCCTTATAAACTAAATAAACTAGACTTTTCTATTAAGCAGATAGATTCAGCTGAGATTTGTAACATAGCAATAAGCCTATTAGGTAAAAAAGATGAAATTTAATTTATACAAAATAGAAAAATAAAAAATTTGTTTTAATATAAATCGAATAAAACAGCAACTTCTTCTTAATTTATTTTTCATTTTACAAATATATAAGCGACAATCAGATACCATAAGCAAAATTAATTTTTAAAGCTAGGGGTATATATGAGCGACTTGTTAAACAATGACAATATCCAATCTATTAATATAGAAACAACTCTTCAAAATAGTTATCTTGATTATTCTATGAGTGTAATAGTAGGGCGTGCCTTACCAGATGTAAGAGACGGTCTTAAACCTGTTCATAGAAGAATTCTTTATGCAATGGATAAACTAAATCTATCAGCAGGTGCAAAATACAAAAAATCAGCTCGTATAGTTGGTGATGTTATTGGTCAGTATCATCCACATGGTGATAACTCTGTTTATGATGCGCTAGTACGTATGGCTCAAGACTTCTCAATGAGAATGGAACTAGTAGATGGTCAAGGAAACTTTGGTTCCGTAGATGGTGATAGTGCTGCGGCTATGAGATATACAGAAGCTCGTATGACTAAGTATGCTGGTGAACTTCTAAAAGATTTAGAAAAAAATACAGTAAACATGACAGACAACTACGATGGTACTACAAAAGAGCCAGATGTAATGCCTACTCGTGTTCCTAACCTACTTATAAATGGTTCATCAGGAATTGCTGTTGGTATGGCTACAAATATTCCACCTCATAACCCAACTGAAATTATGGATGGATTAAAAGCACTTTTAGCAAATCCAAACATTACACTTGAAGAGATTATGCAACATATCAAAGCACCAGATTTTCCAACTGGTGGTATCATCTTTGGTAAAAAAGGGATAATGGACGCTTATGAAACTGGTCGTGGACGCATAAAAGTGCGTGCTAAGACCCATATTGAGCAAATCTCTAAAAAAGAAGTTATTGTAATTGACGAACTTCCATATCAAGTAAATAAAGCTCGTCTAATTGAAAATATAGCTAACCTTGTAAAAGACAAAATGATAGAGGGTGTTTCACTAATTCGTGATGAATCAGATCGTGATGGTATGCGTGTGGTAATTGAGCTTAAGCGTGATGCTATGAGTGAAATTGTTCTTAACAATCTTTTTAAACAAACTAGCATGCAAAATACTTTTGGTATTATTATGCTCTCTATATTAAACCAAGAACCAAGAATTTTTGGAATTATTGATATTTTAAAACACTTTATAAATCACCGTAAAACTGTAATTATCCGTCGTACTATTTTTGACCTTGAAAAAGCAAAAGCTCGTGCACATATTTTAGAGGGACTTAAAAAAGCTCTTGATATCATTGATGAAATTATCAAAGTGATCAAAGCAAGTAAAAATATTGAAGAAGCAAGAGATAACCTTGTATCAAGTTTTGATTTTTCTCCAATTCAAGCACAAAATATTGTTGATATGCGTCTTGGTAAACTTACAGGTTTAGAGCGTGAAAAAATTGAAAATGAACTTGCTGAACTTATGAAACTTATTGAGTACCTAGAGTCAATCTTAAAAAGTGAAGATGTTCTTAAGGGTATCATTAGCGAAGAGTTTGATGAAGTAGCTGCAATATACACTGATAAACGCCGTACTGATATTGAAGATGATTATGATGATATCGATATTGAAGATTTAATCCCTAACGAGCCTATGGTAGTTACTATCACTCATCGTGGTTATATTAAACGAGTACCACTAGCTTCTTATGAAAAACAACGCCGTGGTGGAAAAGGTAAAACAGCAGTTACAACTTATGAAGATGATTTTATAGAAAATTTCTTTACTTGTAATACTCATGATACTTTACTTTTTGTAACTGACCGTGGGCAACTTCACTGGTTAAAAGTTTATCGTATCCCAGAGGGAAGTCGTACAGCTAAAGGTAAAGCAGTTGTAAATCTTGTAAACTTACAACAAGATGAAAAAATTCAATCTATAATCCCTACTACTGATTTTAATGAAACAAAATCACTTGTGTTCTTTACTAAAAATGGTGTTGTAAAACGAACAAATTTAAGTGAATTCTCAAATATTAGAAGTAATGGTGTTAGAGCTATTGTTCTTGATAGTGATGATAGTCTAATTACAGCAAAGATTGCAGATCAAGATATCCAATATCTATTTATTATGACTAAGATGAGTCAATGTATTAAATTTGAAATAGGAAAAACTCGTGATCAAGGTAGAAATACTCGTGGAGTTAGAGGTATTAAATTTAAACATGATAACGATGAAGTAATTGATGCAAATATAATTAGAGATGATGAACAAGAGATTTTAGTAGTAGCTGAAAAAGGGATTGGTAAACGAACTGATGCTGGCGAGTATCGCTTAACAAACCGTGGCGGATCAGGTGTTATTGCTATGAAAATGACAGCTAAAACTGGTAAATATGTAGTGGGTTGCTTGATGGTAGATGGAACTATGGATATGATGGCACTTACAAAAGCTGGTAAGATGATTCGAGTAGATATGCAAACAATCTCAAAATCAAGCAGAAATACATCTGGTGTATATATTGTAAAAGGTGATGAAGTAGCAAGTGTTTCAAGATGTCCTAAACAACCAAAAGAGGAAGATGACGAGGAAGTGGAATAATAATTGCTTTTATCATTTAATTAAAATATGTTATAGGGATAAACCATGAAATATTCTTTGCTTTTAGTAGCACTTTTAAGTGCCTCAACACTTTTTGGCACTCAGACAGTTCAAGTACAAGAGTTTGAACCAGTAGTGGTGCAAACACAAACAGGTTCTGTAGAAGATAAAGAGCCTGTGATATTAGAAGAAGACAAAACAATGCTTATTAGTGTTGTTGGTCAAGGTGTAGCTCCTATGAACACCTCTTCACCTGCTCAAGCTTATGCACTTGCTAAGCGAGCAGCAGTTGCTGATGCATACAGAATGATTGCTGAAAAAGTTAAAGGTGTTAAAATTGATGGTCAAGACTTGATTAAAAACATGATGGTTAAACGCTCAATCGTTCGTACATCAGTTCAGGCAATGGTTAGAAATGCAAATGTAGTTGAGACCGTTTTTAAAGAGGGACTATGCGAAGTAGAGATGGAAATTACTCTTTCTCACTCAGACTTTTAATAAGCTTTTTATTTACTCTTTCACTAAATGCTGAAGAGTATCTAATCTCGTATAGATATGTTGTTAAAGATGCTACTATCTATAACGAGTCTCTTCAAATATCTAAAACAATGAAAAAATGTGATGGAGAAACCTACCAACCTATTATTTTAGAAAATGATGGCTCCAAAAACTTAAAAGAGATTATTTCTAAAAATGATGAATTATTCAGAGAATATATACATAAAATTGGTCTTAATGTAAAGCATGATGAGACAACTAAGAACCATCAAAACAAGTCCACAACTATCTTAACACTAAAAACAAAATGTTTCAAAGTCGATATTAATGATAATTTCGCTAAAATAGCCCCTTTAAAATAAGGTATACAACCAAATAACAAGGCATTTAGTGAAAATTGCAATCGTTGAAGATGATATTAACATGAGAAAATCTCTTGAAATCTCTATGGGGGATTATAAAGAATTTGAAGTAGTTACATTTAAAAGTGCGACTGATGCCCTTAAAAAACTTGATAATAGTTTTAACTTAATCATTACAGATATAAACATGCCTAAGATGGATGGAATAGAGTTTGTAAAAGAGTTAAATGGTAAATATGAAGTTATCATCATGACTGGCAATGCTACTCTACAAAAAGCTATAGAGTCTATACAGCTAGGGGTAAAAGATTTTTTACTTAAACCTTTTGATATTGACACACTTGTAAACGCCATAAGACGCGAAGATAAGATTCAAAAAGTTCAAAAATCAGTAGCTAAAAACAGTAAAAGAAAAAAATCAACTGCTGGTTTTTTAGGTACATCTAAAGCTTTAGAGATTGTTCTTAACATTGCAGATAAAGCTAGTAAAACAGATGCTAGTATATTGCTTTTAGGTCAAAGTGGTGTTGGTAAAGAGGTTTTTGCTTCATATATCCATAACAACTCTCCTCGTTCTAAGAAACCATTTATTGCCATAAATATGGCAGCTATCCCTGAGCAACTTATAGAGAGTGAACTATTTGGATTTGAAAAGGGTGCTTTTACAGATGCAAGTGAAGCTAAAATTGGTCAGTTTGAACTCGCAAATGGCGGGACTCTGTTTTTGGATGAGATTGGAGAGATGCCTTATGGTGTTCAAGCAAAACTTCTTCGCGCTTTACAAGAAAAAGAGGTGCGTCGTCTTGGTTCATCAAAAACTATAAAAATAGATATTCGTGTAGTGTCTGCTACAAATTCAAACTTGGGTGAAAAGATTAAAAATGGTGAATTTAGAGAAGATTTATATTATAGATTAAATACAATTCCATTAAATATTCCCCCACTAAAAGAACGAAAAGATGAGATACTGCAAATCGCGGAGATATCTTTAGAAAGCAACTGTAAAAAATATAATTTTGAATCAAAAAAATTCAGTGAAGATGCTAAAAAACAACTTTTAGAGTATTCTTGGCCTGGAAATATTCGTGAATTAATCTCAGTAGTTGAGAGAGCTACCATCCTTAGCGATGGAGATACTATTGATGTTAATTCACTTCATTTAGAAAATAGAGGATTGTAATAATGAAAAAATATAATGTAGCTGTAGTTGGTGCTACTGGCGCTGTTGGTGAAGAGTTATTTCGTGTATTGGAACAGATTGATTTTCCAATGGATGAGCTTTTACCACTCGCAAGTGCAAATTCCGCTGGTTCAAAAATAGAGTTTAATGGCTCTAAACATACAGTAAAAGAACTTACTGAGAGTGTATTTAGTGAACATAACATCGATATAGCTTTTTTTAGTGCTGGCGGTAGTATAAGTGCAAAATTTGCCAAATATGCTGTAGAGAGTGGTGCTTTAGTTATTGATAATACATCACACTTTAGAATGGATGAAGATGTTCCTTTAGTTGTTCCTGAAGTAAATCCTGAAGATATTGTTTTATGGGAAAAAACTGGAATAATTGCAAATCCAAACTGTTCAACAATTCAAATGGTTCAAACATTAAAACCACTTGATAATCTTTATGGAATTAAAAGAGTAGATGTTAGCACTTATCAAGCTACAAGCGGAGCTGGTAAAGCTGGTATGGAAGAGTTAGTTACTCAGATGCAAGACTTTTTTGCATTTAAATTAAGCGAGAGTAAAAAAGAGGCATTTATGCATCAAATTGCTCTTAATGTAATTCCACATATCG
>JAMOMX010000195.1 GCA_027066935.1 Sulfurimonas sp.
TTTGCAACTGAGGGTGCTGTATTTATAAATGCAGTTTCTGCATGTACTACTGAGTGGAAATTTGATCCAAAAGACACTATGCTTTTATCTGATTTATCAACTGATTCATTAGTTTTTCCACTATATGAAATCATTGAGGGTCGTGAATTAAATATCACTTATAGACCTAAAAATGTTGTTCCAGTTGAAGAGTATTTAGCTGCACAAGGTCGTTTTAAGCACTTATTTAAAGATCAGTTTAAACATATAATTGGTGAATGGCAAACAAGAGTAGATGAAAACTGGGCGTACCTAAACCGCCGTGAAGAAGCAAGAGTTTAATAAAAGATTCTAGCTTCGGCGCACCCCAAGGGCATTTGTCCCTTCGGTCGGGCACATCTTGTGTCCAACTCAGACACGGCATACTATAGTATCGCCTTAGTCTGAGTTAAACACAACTTACACCAAATCTAAAACTTTTTAGATTTTATACTTTTCTAATTAAAATCAATTTAAATCTCAAATAAAATTAACTAAAAAACGATACAATATCTTAATTAAAAAAAGGATTTCACATGCCATTATTAGATTCATTTACAGTTGACCATACAATCATGCCTGCTCCAGCGGTTCGTAAAGCAAAGGGGATGAAAAGTCCAAGTGGGGATAAAATTACAGTTTTTGATTTACGCTTTGTTAAACCAAATAAAGAAGTTTTATCAAGTAAAGGTATCCATACTTTAGAACATCTTTTTGCTGGATTTATGCGAGAGCATTTAAACTCTAAAAAAGTAGAAATTATTGATGTATCACCAATGGGTTGTCGCACAGGTTTTTATATGAGTGTTTTGGGAGAACCAAAAGAATCAAGGGTAGCAAGTGCTTGGAAAAAATCTATGAAAGATATTTTAAAAGTAAAAAGAAAAAAAGATATTCCAGAATTAAATATATATCAATGTGGAACATATACTATGCATTCATTAAAAGATGCAAAAGACATTGCAAAAAAAATACTGAAAAAAGGTATTAAAATTATGAGTAACAAAGCATTAAAATTAGATTTAAAAAAGGTTGGTCAGTAAAAAATGTATATATTACTTCCAGTTGATTCTGACAATGATAAAGTAGCAAAATTAACAAAACTGAATGATTTAAAGTTTTGGATTCAACTGCTTGTTGAAGATGGAAATATAAAAGAAACAAATGTAGCAACTGCTATGGATGGTTTTGAGAATTTTTCTGAGTGTGTAGTGGTTGAAAACGACAATGAATATGTTTGGCCTTTTATGGAACTATCGATGATGGTATTGGTTGCGCATACACAAAGAACTATAGATGAAATAGTAGAAGCTTATCTTTTTAAAGAGCTTCACGATTTAGCAACATAAGGGAAATAAAATGGATGTAAATCAATTTTTAGAGCTTTTCAATCCATTACCTGGTAGTCATTATTTGCAAGTTACAACATCTCCTGATGAAACAAGCAAAGCATTAAATGATATGATAAAAAGTGTAGATGGTGAATTTTCAATGCATATTTTTACAGATGAAGATATTGATTATTCAGCTCAATATCCAGATGTAAATATAAAATGTATAAATAATTTCAAAGAACTATTTCGAGCGCTTCCAAGAAGTAATGATATTGTGGTGATAAAAGATGTTTTTGATAAACATCAAAACAAAGATAAACTTTTAAAAGTTACTTATGCCTCTTTAGCAAATACTGCTGAAATTGTTATAATTGAGAAAAAAGGTGTTATGGATGTTGAAAAAATAAAGCAAACATTAGAAGAGTATGAATTTAGAGCAGCTAATAATATAGATATTTTAGATGGATATGATTTAGTTATAGCAAAAAAAATGCATATGTGGGGTAATGGGCTTTAATGTCATTTAATGACAATCTTCATACTTTGGTACTAAGTGAAGATGGTTCATTTACTGCTTATTCAAAAGAGTATGATGAGCATTACCACTCTACAAAAGATGGAGCACTCAGAGAATCACTAACTAAACATGTTATACCTGCATTTGAATTTATGCAAAACAAGCAAGAGATAAATATATTAGATATTTGTTTTGGATTAGGTTTTAATACACTTGCAACACTTTATTATCTAAAGCAAAATAATATAAAAGCAATAGTAAATATTTATTCCCCAGAACTAGATGCTTCGTTGATAAACTCACTAAATAATTTTACTTATCCAAAAGAGTTTGCCCAATTCAAAGAGATAATTTTAGCTTTAATAAATAATAAAATTTATAAAAACGAATTTTTGCAAGTGAGAGTTTATTTAGGCGATGCAAGAAAATATATAAAACAATTTCCATGCGATATGTTTGACATAATATATCAAGATGCTTTTTCTCCAAAATCTAACCCCATTCTTTGGACAAAAGAGTATTTTAAAGATCTATCAAACATTATAAAAAAAGATGGAATTATCACTACTTATTCGGTTGCTTTTAAAACTCGATTAGCAATGTATGAAAATGGCTTTAATGTTTATTTGTATAGTGTTAAAGATGTTAGAGATTCAACTCTTGCAAGTTTAAGTAAGCTTAGTGGAGTTAAAAAAATAGATATGTTACATAAAATTTCTTGCAACAA